>JAUVQU010000112.1 GCA_030597965.1 Cellvibrionaceae bacterium | reverse complement strand
TTATGTACTTCCATCATCTCAGGCAGGCGGTGCAGGGTTTGTGGGCCAAAAATCAAATCGACAAAAGGCGCACGATCAGCAATAGCGATGCCTTCCTGGCTGGCCACACAGCCGCCGACACCAATGATCATGTCCGGTTTTTGTTCTTTTAGCTTTCTCCAGCGGCCCAGTTGGTGGAATAGCTTTTCCTGTGCTTTTTCACGGATAGAGCAGGTGTTAACCAGCAGTACATCGGCTTCTGCGGGGTCGTCGGTCGTCACCATTTGGTGGGAGTCACCCAGCAGGTCGCGCATACGATTGGAGTCGTATTCATTCATCTGACAGCCATGTGTCTGGATGAACAGCTTTTTGATGGGTTTTTCTTTAGAAGAGGTATTCTCTTCGGGCGCCTGTGCCATGTCTCTACCTGAATATACTTTTTGAACAAAAAATGACCAGTTCTGGTCGGGTCGCGCATTATAGCCATCAACAACGCTTATGCCTACAGGATCTGGTTAAAAAGTGGACGGTTTTTAGAGCGGATGTGGTATTCTTGCGCGCTTCAATAGAGGCTGAATGGCCAGCCAGAAGTAATAGCAAAACATGTTGAGCAGGTAGGGAGAGTTCTGTCCGCAAAGTCCATTTATAAGATTATTTTCTACAATCAGGAACAGGTGTTCGAGGTCTATGCTCGTGCCATCTACCAGAGCGATATGTACGGCTTTATCGAAGTCGAAGAGTTTCTGTTCGGTGAGCGCTCACAGCTGATCGTAGACCCGGCGGAAGAGCGCCTAAAAAATGAGTTTGGTAATGTCGCTCGCTCCTATATTCCGATGCACTCAATTGTCCGTATCGATGAAGTGGAAAAGGCCGGTGAAGGCAAGATTACGGATGTCGCAGGCGGGGATAAGGTGACGAGGTTTCCAGGGGCTAATTTAATAGCACCACGGGATTGAAGCCCTAGGCTTAGCTTTCACATTTCTTGTGAGGGTATTTTTTGAAGCATATTTTTTCATAATTAAAACACTATTTTGGCAGTTCATGGTTTGAGCCCTTAACAAAAATTGGCTTGAGGCTTTGCTTGTTAAGTATCAAAGTCGCCTGCTTGAAATTCCATCTGAACACTCTCTTTGAGCCGCTCTATATGAAGCAATATTTTGCCGACATCTGGTCAAATTCCAATTATCGCCTAGCCATTTACCTTGGTTTCATCTCTTTACTGTGGCTGCTCAGTGGTGTGTTGTTTGGTGATGGCTCTCAGTCGACTAAATTCAAGGAAGCTACCCGGCCCCCAGAGGTGACGGTGGAGGCTCAGTATATTGATGCGCAGTCTTTTGATTCCGTGACAACTGTGCGCGGTCGAACTCGGGCGAACAGTAGTGTGTCCTTAATGGTTGAGGTTGATGGCCGCCTACAGGCGCTGCCTGCAGAGGAAGGACAACTGGTTGAAACCGGTGATGTGATCTGTGAATTGGCGGTTGAAGATCGCGCGCTTCGTTTGCAGCAGGCCAAATCGAAGGTGTTGCAGTCGCAGTTGGAATACGATGGTTCGCTTAAATTGAAGATTGGCGGTTATCAGTCCCGTACGGCAATTGCCTCGGCTAAAGCCAGATTGGATAGTGCTAAAGCAGAATTGCGTACACGTGAGTTGGCGCTGGCCAATACAAAAGTGCGGGCGCCTTTTGCTGGAGTGGTTGAGCGTCACGTGGTGGATGTAGGCACCTTTATGAAACGAGGGCATCAGTGTGCCCAGTTGATTGATCTCAACCCTATCGTTGTTTCTGGCCGTGTTTCTGAGAAAGAGGCCGCTTCTGGACTGCTTGGTAAAAGCGCGAAAGTCACCTCTATTACCGGTCAGGAATTTCAAGGTGCTGTATCTCTGGTTGGTTTTGAGGCCGACGAAGTTACCCGCACCTATCTTGTAGAGGTTGAAGTAAATAATGAAGATATGGCGATACGTAGCGGAATGAGCGCTACTGTTGATGTGTTTATGGGAGCCTTACCTGCACATGTGATTTCACCCGCGTTGCTATCGCTGGATGATCAGGGACGTGTTGGTGTTCGAATTTTGGATAACGATCATCGGGTGGAGTTTCGTCTGGTCGAGGTTATTGGTGATCATGAACAAGGTGTCTGGGTGCGGGGATTACCAGAACGGACCCTGCTTATTACTGTGGGGCAAGAGTACGTAAGTCACGGTGAAAAGGTTGATGCAGTTGTAGCTGGTGTATCTGATAAAGATTCTGCCACAGAAAACTCTGAGGCTGATCAGTAAATGAACGTTCTTGCTCTGGCAACAAAGTATTTTCGTAGTACTTTCTGTATGCTTTTTCTGATTTCTCTCGCGGGTATTTACAGTTACAGCAAAATTCCTGTAGAGGCGATGCCACAGATTAAAATTCCTTATGTGGCTGTTAGCGCAGTGCTCGACGGTGTTTCGCCCGAAGATGCCGCACGGTTGCTGGTGCGGCCTATTGAGCAGGAAGTTCAGAATCTCGATGGCGTTGATGAAATCAAAGCGACGGCCAGTGAATCTTACGCTTTTGTGATTGTTAAATTTCTGCCAGGGACTATCAGTGTTGATAAGGCCGTGGCGGATGTGCGGGCTGCGGTAGATCGAGCTGAGCCGGATCTGCCCCCGGACACAAAAGAACTCATGGTTGAAGAGATGTCGTCATCTAAGTTTCCCGGTATAACCGTGACGCTTAACGCGGCACCCGGTGTGCATGAACGTACGGTATTTAAAACGGCAAAAATGCTTAAGCGTGAGATTAATAGCATTCCACTTGTGCTGGAAACGGACATGTTGGGGCACCGGGAAGAAGTGGTCGAAGCGGTAATTAACCCCTCGCGCCTGGAACATTACGGGATTACCCCATCTGAATTAAACAATGCCGTCGTCAGCAATAACTTGCTGGTTCCCGCTGGGCAGATAGATAAGGGTTTTGGGCGTTTTTCAATTAAAGTACCAGGACTTATTGAGCGCTATCAGGATATCTATGGTATTCCCGTAAAATCAACATCGGAGGGGGTGGTCACCCTGGGCGAGGTGACGGATATACGCCGTACTTTTAAAGATGCAGACCGCTTTACTACATTTAATGGTGAACCGGCTATTTTGCTGGAAGTGACCAAGCGTATCGAGGCTAACCAGATTGAAATGTCTCAACAGGTGCGGGAAAAAGTTGAAAGTCTTGCGGACCAAATTCCGCCCGGTATTACAGTAAATTATGCTTTCGATCAGTCGAATTATTCTTTGGGTTTAGTCAGTGAAATGAGCGGCAATATCGTAACGGCCATCGCCTTGGTTATGATTATTGTTGTTGCCGCTTTAGGGCTCCGCTCTGGTTTGCTGGTTGGGCTTGGCATCCCTTTTTCTTTGCTGGTTTCTTTCGTTAGCCTTAATTACATGGGTTCATCATTTAATTTGATGGCTATGTTCGGAATGATGCTGGCTTTAGGTATGTTGATTGATGGCTCCATCGTTATTACCGAATACGCTGATCGGAAAATGGCGGATGGGATGGGTAGTGCCCAGGCTTATCAAGCCTCAGTCAAGCGTATGTTCTGGCCGGTACTGGCTTCAACCGCGACCACTCTGGCGGCTTTTTTACCCTTAATGTTCTGGCCGGGTTTCTCTGGCGATTTTATGCGCTATTTACCCATGGCAGTCTTCAGTGTTTTGTCGGCGTCTTTGGTTTATGCGCTTTTCTTTGCCCCTGTTATGGGATCGTTAATGGGTAAAGCGAAGATGGACGACAGAACTGTTCAATATCTGCATGATCTGGAGTCAGCTTCTCCATCAACATTACCTGGTTTTACGGGTCGTTATTCAAGAGTATTGAAAAAGATTCTATCGAAACCAGGTGTTAGTTTTATTTCTGCTTTAGTTATCCTTGTGGTTATTTTTGTGTCCTATGGAAAGTGGAACTCAGGCGCTATTTTCTTCGCGGTCACCGAAGAGTCTTATGGTGTAGTTGCTGTACGTGCACAGGGTAATTTCTCTGTTAAGGAAGCCGCCGATATTGTTCAGGAGGTGGAGCGCAGAGTGTATAACCTGGAGGGGGTTCGCTCTACCTATTCGTCTAGTGGTGCCGGAGCCGGCGGCAATCGCATTGCGTTTAAGGACGAGATTGGCGTGATCATGCTGGAGCTGATGCCTCCAGAGGTTTTAGGGCGATCAAGCTGGACGGTATTTGATAATGCCCGGGATGTGACCGCGGATATTCCGGGTATACGGATCAGTGCGGAGCCGTTTGAAGGTGGGCCGCCGGTAGGACGCCCAATACAAATTCAGTTGGAGTCCCGTTATTACGATAAGTTACTGGTCTCTACTAAAAAGCTGAGCGATTACATTGCCTCCCTCGACGGTGTATTGGATGTGAGCGACTCGACCCCGCTGCCAGGGATTGAGTGGGAAATGAGGGTGGATCGCCCACTGGCGGCTCAAATGGGTGCAAGTATTGCCGATGTTGGCCGCTCGGTACAATTACTTACCACGGGCGTACTGATTGGTGAGTATCGCCCTGACGATGCCGATGAAGAAGTTGAAATCCGTGTGCGCTACCCTGCCGACAACAGGGGGCTCAATGCACTGGATGATCTGCGTGTGAATACGGCAAAAGGGGCTGTACCTATTAGCAGTTTTGTCACGCGTAGGGCGAAGCAGAAAACGGGCAATATTTCCCGGATTGATGCTAAAACAGTCATGACCATTGAGGCTGATGTAAAGGCTGGGGTGCTGGCTGCAGATATGGTTGAAATTATTGATGAGTGGTCCGCTGAGCACATCACCGATAAAGATGTTGCTGTTGTTTTCCGCGGTGCCAATGAGGAGACTAACAAATCATCGTCGTTTCTGAGTGTGGCCTTTTCGTTAGCGCTATTTTTAATGTTTGTGCTGCTGGTTACCCAGTTTAACAGCTTCTATCAGGCGCTTTTGATTTTAAGCTCGGTGGTCATGTCGATAGCCGGTGTATTGCTTGGCCTGTTGTTAACTGGTGCTACCTTTAGTGTCATTCTGACCGGGGTTGGTATTGTGGCGCTGGCTGGCATTGTGGTGAATAACAATATTGTATTAATTGACACCTATAATGAATTACGTCGTACCCGTCCTGATTTAAGTCGCACTGATGCAGCGGTGTCGGCCTGTGCTCAGCGCTTACGTCCTGTATTCTTAACCACCAGCACAACAGTACTTGGACTCTTGCCGCTGGCCATGGGAGCCAGTGTGGATTTAATCGGTCGCACCGTGTTAATTGATGGTGTGGTGGCTTCTTATTTTGTGCCCTTGGCCAGCTCCATTGTTTCCGGACTTATCTTTTCAACCGTTCTGACCTTGGTTGTTACCCCGGTTATGCTGGTATTACCTGCGCATGTTAAAGTGCTATTCGCTGGGAAGTTTGGTGGACAGTGGCGAGACTTTAAGTCTCGTATTCCTGCACTTCGTTAATAGCGGTGTCCTTTAGTTTTATATTTGTTTAACGCCACTGCATAATAGCCAAGCTCGAATTCGAGCTTGGCTATTTTTTTATTAGGTAGTTTTAATTAGGTCGTTATATGCACCAACTAAAAGCACAGTTTTCTCTCCTTTATTATTTGGCCTGTTGGCTGATTGCCCTGTTTAGTTTGTGGCAGTGCGCGCAAGGTCATTGGATTTATGTTGGCGTACTGATGATCTGGTTGCCATTACCTGTTGCGACCTTGTTTCGAGTGGCCGCTGTTAATGTTGGCTGGGGACAGGAGCGGGAAGTGGTGCTGCTGTTGCCGGTGCTACTTGGATTAGCTTCGGTCTTGTTGAGCGGGCAACAGGACACCCTTTCCATGTTATTGGCTTTGGTGGGGTTGTTCGGTGTTTTACTTTTTCTTTATATAGCGACAGCAGTCCCCTACGGTCATAGAGAATCTCAGGCCAATAAAGAGTCCTTAACTGATGCAGTGTTTTATGAGGCGGGCGAGCAGAAGAGACTGACAGATTTATCGGGCAATCCTTGTCTGGTGTTGTTTTTACATTCAGCCAATGCCTATGCTCGAATGGCCGTACGGCAATTAAGTACGCTGTTAGAAGTAAAGGGCGATACATTGCCTGCCGATCGTGTTGTGGTTATTTCTGTGGGTCAGATCTCTTGGCTCTCGGCAGCCTTACCTAATGAGGTGCATCACTGGTGTGTAGGTGACGGCACATCAGCCAGTGAGTTGGGTTTGTTGTTGCGTGGTGGGGCCTTCCCTAAAGGTGATGCATTGCGCCCGACTTTGGCTGTAATGGACGAAAGCTCCAACACAGTCGTTTGGGTGGTTGCGAAGAACTACCGACTGCCACCATGTTTGGATAATTATTGGCCGCGCGTGGAAAAAGTTTTTTCCCGTAACTAAAGCGCGCCGTTGGGTAAAAATTTATTATCCGAATTAGCCTTAATCCACAACAGTAGTTCTTTGCTGGGTGGGGATTTACGGCGGCGTAAGACTTTCACAATCCATACTACGGGTGATTCTGCGCCAGCTTCCCAGCCAGGTAATTGCATTTCTACCAGGGTAAAAAAACGGACGAGATTTACTAATTGTTCATCATTGAGCTTTTCAGCGGTTTCAATCCATGCAGTTTTACCCGCGGACATTAAACTGGATAGTTTCTTTTGTTGGTCGGTGAGCTGCTTGTTTAAATCACCTAAAAGGTCCTGCTCGCTAAGCGCAATGAAGGCAGTGAGTGCGGTGGCATCAATGATCTCGTTGTTGCTCTGCGAATTATCCGGGCTCCAGCTGCCAATGCTCATAGCTTACGCTCCCTATCTAATTGGCTTTATTTGGCCGGTGGTTTGAATGTGTATGGGCGAGAGTATACCGCGAATGGACAGGCTTAACGATGATCGCCTAAACCTTGAATGCAGCGTTCCTGAGAAGCTGTTGAGCTTCACTATCACTGGTTAATCGGGATTCCCGCCGATTGATTCTCCATTGGCCGGTAAGCCGCTCGAAGCGCCATTCATTAATGGCCAGACGGATCAACTGAGGTTGATCGCCAGAGGTGTGGTAAAGGCGTGAATAACCTGTTGCTCTGGCCGTATTCTCATTAACCTCTACAGTGACCGGCCCTACGGTGTGGGCGCAGTTAGGCAGTAATGTTTGATGGGTAGGGCTTTCCAGCATTTCACCTATTGCTTTGCATCCACGCAGCTCTAAATTGGCGCTGTCTGTGCCGTCGTCTCGTCCCGCTGCCGGGTTGGTGACAATGTAAACGGCTTTTGGAGTGTGGCAGGCCATGGCTGCGGCACTGTCTCCGCAATCAACCGCTAAACCATAGCGGCTAATCAAATTTCTTATGGCTAACTCGGCTTCTACTGATTGCAGGCGCTCCTCGATAGAGTGAATGCGTTTCTCAATGTCGATCATGTGCTATTTCCGATGCGGCTAACAAAAAATGGCTATTAGAGTAATTCAGTGAGTAATAAACGCAATGGGTGCTCTTAAGTAAGGTATTTGCTTTTAAACCCATACTGTATAAAAATACAGTATGGGTTTATGTTGAGTGCTGGGGGAGGGCGATGCGAAAAATCATTCATGTTGATGC
>JAUVQU010000253.1 GCA_030597965.1 Cellvibrionaceae bacterium | reverse complement strand
TAAAGCAGGGTGTTGCTATGGCACAGGATGCTATTGCCAGTGGCCTTGCCGGTGAAAAAATCAATGAATTATCCGCCTTCACAGAATACCAAAAAGCCACATCTTAAGGGGTGTGGTTAATAAATATTGCCGAAGGGCTGTGTAAGACGTTTTAACTTAAGAATCTCCTATGAGTAAAATACCAACCGTTTTAGAAAAAATTGTCACCCGTAAGTTTGAAGAGATTGCCGAGCGCTCTTCTCAAGTGACCGTTGATGAGCTTAAAGCCCGCATCGCTGAGCAATCGGCGCCCAGAGGTTTTGTTGCTGCCTTGGATAAAAAAATCGCTGAAGGTCAGGCCGCTGTGATTGCCGAAGTGAAGAAGGCATCACCGAGTAAAGGTGTGATTCGCGAGAACTTTTATCCCGCAGAAATTGCGACCAGCTATGAAAAAGGCGGTGCGGCTTGTTTATCTGTTTTAACAGACAAAGATTTTTTTCAGGGCCATGAAGATTATCTGATTGAGGCTCGTCAGGCCTGCCGCCTGCCAGTGATACGCAAAGACTTCATTGTCGATGAATACCAAGTCTATGAGGCTCGAGCGATAGGTGCAGACTGTATTTTGTTGATCGTCGCTTGCCTTGAATTCGAGCGTTTGGAGCAGCTTAATACCTTAGCGTATGAGCTGGGTATGGATG
Organism: Cellvibrionaceae bacterium; assembly: GCA_030597965.1. GTDB lineage: Bacteria > Pseudomonadota > Gammaproteobacteria > Pseudomonadales > Cellvibrionaceae > JAUVQU01. The sequence continues at coordinate 2,033 of JAUVQU010000253.1, read as the reverse complement.
TGTTGGTGGAAGTGCATGACGCCGAGGAACTTCAGGATGCGTTGAAACTGCCTAATCGTTTGATTGGCATTAATAACCGCAACCTTCACAATTTTAGTACCAGCTTGGATACAACCTTTTCATTGTTGAACCAAATTGATGACAGCCGCTTGGTTGTTACTGAAAGTGGTATTCATACCGTGGATGATGTGTTGGCCATGCGCGGCCACAGTGTGCACGCCTTCCTTGTGGGTGAAGCATTTATGCGCGCCGATAATCCCGGGGTTAAATTGTTAGAGATGTTCAACTAACTCGTTAATATACAGACATAAAAAAGCCCCGCCAATGCGGGGCTTTTTTATGTCTGAGGAGCCTGGGGTTTAATTAGCGTGTGCCGAATACCACCATGGTTTTGCCTTTAACTGAAACCAGACCCTGTTCTTCCAGTGTTTTCAAAACACGGCCCACCATCTCACGGGAGCAGCCGACAATGCGGCCTATTTCCTGTCGGGTGATTTTGATCTGCATACCATCGGGGTGCGTCATGGCATCTGGTTCTTTACAGAGATCCAGCAAGGTCCGAGCTACACGACCCGTCACATCAAGAAAGGCGAGGTCGCCTACTTTACGGGTGGTGTTGCGCAGGCGTTTGGCGACTTGGCTGCTCAGCTCAAATAGAAACTCGGGATGGGTCTGTGCTATCTCGTGAAATTTTGTGTAGCTGATTTCACCCACTTCACATTCGGACTTGGTTCTGATCCAGGCGCTGCGTGTATCGTCTGGGTCAAATAAACCCATTTCACCAAAGAAGTCGCCTTCGTTTAAATAGGCAACAATCATTTCTTTCCCGTCATCATCTTCAATCAATACGGTGACCGAGCCCTTGATGATGTAGTAAAGCGTATCGCTTTTATCTCCCGCATAGATCAAAGTGCTTTTTTTGGGATATCGACGTCGATGACAGTGGACTAAAAATTGATCCACGTTCTTGATGTGCGGTGTCAGGGGAGTATCTGTCAAGGTTGTACCCTTATGATGATTATCTGCCAAAACAAGCATGTTATAACCATAGCTCAAAGTTGCGAAGTGTTTTATTTTTATTGGGTGCAAGAAAATGCATAGCCATTATTTAAATCTATTATTCTTCCATTATAGCTGGATTGCCGGGCTCGGTGATTGTTAGGGGGGCTAGTTGTGAACCGGTTATCTTTATGGGTATGTATTTTGGATGAATGACGTAAATGTCAGTATGAGCGGTTTGTGGTAACCTTGCCGCTTTGTCAGAGGCTAAATAGTTATTAGGGCTATTTAGCCTCTATATAATAACGTGTTTAGTCGAGAGAAAATTATGCAAGCAACCGTTAAATGGATTGATGGCGCCATGATGGTGGGTGAGTCTGGCAGTGGCCATTCTGTTGTGATGGACGGGCCTGAAGATCACGGCGGCCGCAATATGGGTTTACGTCCAATGGAGATGATATTACTCGGTATGGGTGGCTGTGCGACCTTTGATGTAATGAGTATGCTGAAGAAAGGCCGTCAGAATGTGCACGACTGCCGAGTGGAGTTGGATGCTGAGCGTGCCGATGGCGTGCCTTCCCCGTTTACTAAAATCGACATGAAATTTATCGTGACAGGTAAGGGCTTAAAAGAAACGATGGTAAGGCGTGCGGTTGATCTTTCAGCCACTAAGTATTGTTCAGCTTCTATTATGATGACTGCTGCGGGTGTAGAAGTTACGCACAGTTACGAAGTGGTGGAAGCTGAATAATTATTGAGATTTAAAAAGCCCCTGTAAGGTAACTTACAGGGGCTTTTTTTATTGTAGGAGCTTGCCTTAAATATTGTAGGAGCTCCCTTAAGAGGGCCTACTTTTGGTGCCCGGCAAGCGAACAGAGTTGTCATTAAGTTCAGCTACTTGTCGGCCCGTGATGGGGGAGTGTCAGTGATGCTATCTGTTAGATTCTATAGCTGGTCGTGGTCATTGCCTTTGAAATCAGCGTCATGATCTTTTTTACCGGCTGCGGGAAATCGGCACCGCCTGCTTCCAGTGC
>JAUVQU010000108.1 GCA_030597965.1 Cellvibrionaceae bacterium | reverse complement strand
TATGCGACCTCGAAAACGCTTTGATTTTAAATGTCCGATAGAGGTGATGAGTGAACTGATGGCCAAGTACCATGAAAGCCCATCAACCCTCCAATGAGTGTGTTGCGCTCAGAGTCTGCATCCGCCCACTTTAAGGAATCTCAAGAAAACCTTAGGGATGTATGGGATTCATGTGTCTTCGTATTTGATGCGAACATATTGCTCAATTTATATCGGTATTCAGATACAACTCGAAATGAGTTTCTACGCTTGCTAGATCGAATAAAAGATAGGGTATGGTTGCCACATAGAGCTGCAGAAGAGTATTTGAACAATCGATTAACAGTAATCGGACAGCAAGAGCAGTCATATGATTCGACAATCAAGTCAATTGGCAGTTTAAAAAGCGATTTAGACAATGCTAGGCAGCATCCCTTTGTAAGCGAAAAAACAATGCTTAAAGTCGATGCAATTTTTAATATTTTGTGCGAAGAGCTGTCCAGAAATAAAGAGGTTCATACTCGACGCATATCGAATGATGAGATAAAAGACTCAATTGCAAGAATATTTGAAAATAGAGTCGGGCAGCCTTTTGATAAAGAAAAGTTAGAACAGCTCATTGTTGAAGGTGAACATCGCTACAAACAGAGGATTCCGCCAGGATTTAAGGATGGTTCAAAATCGAAAGATACAGAAGTATTTGCAGAAAAATGTAGGGAGTTTGGAGATTTAATAGTATGGAAACAGGTTTTAGAGCGATCCATCGAAGTCGATAAAGGTATAGTTCTTGTTACAGATGACAAGAAAGAAGATTGGTGGGAAAAGTTCAAAGGAAAAACTGTTGGGCCACGCCCTGAGCTGGTAAAAGAGTTTAAAGATAACGCCAATAATACATTTCACATGTACCAAGCTGATCGATTTCTTGAGCTGGCGCGGGAAAATCTTGGTGAGCAGGTCAGTCCAGAAATTCTGGAAGAGATTAGAGAAGTAAGGCGCCGAGATAAAATGGCTTCTCGTAAAAAGCAGGAGTATGAGTTACTCAGTCGGCAAAAAACACAGATCAATCATATGATGCAAGAACTCGAGCATACTCGTCGTCAAATGATGAAGCATGAAAGTGAGATGGCTTCACTGCAGGAAAAACGCCATATGCTGGAAGCCGAAAGAATGGAGATGAGAAAATACAGAGAAAGTTATCCAGAGGGCGAGCATGAGGTAGATATGGAACCTTTCATGCGCCACTATTCAGACATATCTGAAAATTACCATTTAATAAGAAGCAGGCTCGAAGAATCAAAGCAGAGATATCAAGAGCTGCAGCACCACACAATGCAGCTTGAACATGAGCTTGCTCGAAACATTAAATACATTGAACAAGAAAATGCAGCAGACTCGTAAACTCGCTGCTGATTTTGGCGTTAAAAGGAGAGATGGTGCAGCTATTTCCATCAAAACATGAAGCTAAAATCACCGCCGCGATTCTGGCGTTCTGTGTTGGTCTAATTGTTGGGCTGTTAGTGGTAGTCGAGCTAACAGCCTCATGGGCTGCAGCCGCAGTAGCCCTTTTAGCGGTGCTGGTCGGTCCATTGGTATCGAGATGGCAAATTAACCAAACAGCTAGAACAAACGAAGCTATCAGCCGTATTCAAGTCATGACAGATGACTTGGCAGCATTTGTTGCTCTGAGCTCCAGTCTTGCCACTAATCCGAATCTGCACAAGACCGATGTGAATGAATGGAAAAAGCAAATTGATAAATTGTCATTTTACAAGGCTCGGATAGCCCTCAGGCTGAATCCAAGTAGGGAGGCTGATTTTGAAAATAATGAGACTGCCAACAAGTTGTCGAATATGCTAGCTAATCCCCACAAGCATAATGACCTACCCAGAGAAACACTGGTCTACATAAACAAACTTCCTAACCAACTGGCGCATTGGAAATCCTTGACATGGAGCAGTCGCAGTGAAAGCTTTTAACAAAGCGCTGCTACGGAAAATTTACTCGCTGGCGCTCCTAACTTTCCGCAGAGCGCGGCGTTAGCAGCTTTCAAGGTTATAAGTGTTTGTTTTATTCTGGCTCCGCTCGCGTCTTGTGTATTTAGCGGCAAAGCCAAAGCGCAAAGTACGCCAGTTTGTTGGTTCGGAGCAATCTCGGCTGATTCAGTAACGTTGTTCTTTAAAATTCTTGGCTCCGCTTACAACAGGTTTTTAAGGTTCCAGCTATTTCGCAGCATCGCACCTGGCTGGTTTGGTTTTTAATTAACGGGTACAGTAACTTCGGTCAGCATCCCGTGGCGGCAAGCCGCGAAAGTAGGGTGTTTGCTGCTAACAAATTACTGCACCGGAAAAATTACTCGCTGCGCTCCCAATTTTCCGGTGAGTAAAGCGTTAAGTTTTTCTCATTCGCTCATAGGGACTCCTAATGAATAGAATTGATTTCCACCAATTTGACCATAAATCACCATCATCTGTTTTGATAGGTGAAAATGGCGGTGGTAAAAGCACAGTTCTTTCTGAACTTTCAAAGTTCTATATAAGCCAAAATAGAAATGTAATTGCTGTCTCTCATTGTATTCAAGATAAATTTGATGCGAAATCTAAAAGCGTAAGCCATTTATCAGCTAAATACGGTGAGAGCATGTATCATAATGCTATCATTGAAGGTATCGCAAAAATTAAAGATGAGACATTTTCGATATTAGGGCGTTCGTTAATTTATTGCGGATTTGTTGATTCAATAGGAATGGATTTTCATTGGAATATTGGGAAGAATGGTAGTGACTACAAAAACGATTTGAAATCAAATAAATTTAGCTCAGAAGAACAGCGCTTTATAGCAACTACCTATGAAGGATCTACTAAGGGAAGAGTTCGTCTACCTTTGAACACCGACTTTCCAAGTTATGGTATTGGATACTCTATTGTGAAAGTTCTTGGTCTGTTCACTAAATTGAGAGAATGTGAAATATTAAAATCTGTTACTTTTTATCTTTCAAAGCAAAACGAAATAGATGTGGAGTTCAGTCGTATTAGTTCAGGAGAAGCCAATCAAATAGCCACACTTTTTCATATTGCCAGTAATCTTAAAAAAAATTCAGTTATCTTAATTGATGAGCCAGAAAACAGCCTGCATCCTAAGTGGCAACGAGAATATATAGAGCATATCTTAGATGTTTTTTATCCAGTAAATTTCAATGTTATAATAGCAACTCACTCTCCATTATTGATAAATAAAAACACTTCAGTTTACGAGGTTAGAGACTTTGCACTCAAGCCGATTTTAAGCTTTGGCAACAATATTGAAGAAAAAATGTGGACGATTTTTGGTGTTATCACACCAGAGAATGAATTTTTGTCTCGGTTTATTACGCAATTATTGGAGGATTATCGTAGTGGACGTGCCAGCTTAATTATCGTGAATGAAACATTGCAAAGATTAAAAGTTTCTTGTAAAGATCCAAGGCAAGTTAATGTTATAAATGATGTAACTAGATTGCTGGGTGAGATATAAAATGACATACAGCAACTATTATAAGGATCTTGATTTGGCTAGGGAGTCATCTTTTCCATGGGGTTCTCATTATGCAAATGATTTTAAAAAATGGTTAAAGTTAAAATTAAAGAAAGATCAAAATAATCTCTGTTGCTATTGTAGTAGAGACCTTCAAAATGAGTCGGATCGAGTTATACATATCGAACACGTTTTGCCAAAAAGTAAATACAAACCATATGTATTTGATATCGCTAACTTAGCTATATCTTGTGTTCGGTGTAATTCGGATTTAAAGAGAGATAAAGAAGACTTCATGCACCCTAGCCTTAAGCAATATAAAGACGTATGGAGTTATAAAGTGTATGTGCCGTCAATGTATAGGCTTGTTCACCCGAAGTTAGATAATATGTGTGAACACTTAGAATCCTCCCCTAGAATCATTGATGGCAGGATATATTACATATACAGAATAGTCTCTGAGAAAGGGTTTTATACGTATAATTTTTTTGATCTTAAAGCTTTCGAGATAGAAAGCATAAATGCTAACCAAGGCATAAAAGAGCCAAGCTTTCACTCTGACATTAAAGTGAAAGTTGAAGAAATATTTAGATACAATGGCTTGTAATCCACAAAACTTAACAAGCGCAATCACGCGGATCAAATTTCCGCTGCGCTCCAATTTGCCCGGTGTTGCGAGCGTTGAGGCTGTAGAAAAAAACCTTTGACAGCCAGGTTTTGGTAGGATCGGGAAAACAGACGGGGAGTGGTCAGCATGCCACGCTTCAAGGTTTACAACTACGATCAGAACGCCATGGTGGTGATCAACTACCAGGATCAGCTTCAGCCTGGCACCTTCGAACACGCAGTGCATTACCTGATCGAGCATAAACTCGACTTGTCGGTTTTCCATCCGGGATATCGCAACGACACTACAGGTCGGCTGGCCTATGATCCGGCCATCCTGTTGAAGATCATTCTGTTTGCCTACTCAAAAGGGATCACCTCCAGCCGCGAGATGCAGTGGTGCTGCGAGACCAATATCATTTTCAAAGCTCTTTCCTGCGATACCGTTCCCCACTTTACCACTCTGGCAAGCTTCGTTAGTCGGCATGCCGACGAAATTGAAGCGCTCTTTGAACAAGTGCTGTTGGTGTGCCACGAACAAGGCTTACTGGGCAACGAACTCTTTGCCATTGATGGCTGCAAGATGTCCTCCGATGCCTCTAAAGAATGGTCGGGTACGTTCAAGGAGTTGAGCGAGAAGCGGGAGAAGCTGAGAGGCCTGGTTCGGCATCACCTGCTGGAGCACTACGCTCGTGATGAAGCCGAAACGGAAGCCGATCTGGATCGTGACATTCGCCGAGCCAGGATGATCCTCTCACTAGATGCTGCCATGAACAAAGTGGATCGCTTCCTAAAGACGCACAGCCCAAGGATGGGCCGGGGGAAGCGAATCAAGGAGGTGAAGAGCAACCTCACCGATAACGAAAGTGCCAAGATGACCACCAGTAAAGGCACGATCCAGGGTTATAACGGTGTGGCTACGGTGGATAAGAAGCATCAGATCATCATTGACGCTCAGGCCTTTGGTGAAGGCCAGGAACACCACACCTTGCAGCCCGTATTGGAAAGCGTAGAAGCGCGCTTTAAAAAGCTAGGCATTGCGGACAACATCTACCAGAAAGGGACCGTCGTGACCGCAGATACTGGCTTCGCCAATGAAGCAAATATGAAGTACCTGCACGAACGCCAGATCAATGGCTACATCCCCGATAACCAGTTCCGCAGCCGAGATCCGAAGTTCGCCGACCAGAAAGATAAATACGGCAATCGCCACCAGCACCTACCGGACAAAGGCTGGCGTGAGACGACGCCAGCCAGCGCGTTCCAGTTTGATCCAGTAGCGCTAACGTGTATCTGCCCAACCGGCGAAAAGCTGTCTTATCGCGGGCAACGAGAAACGGACACTGGCAAGGTTCGGGTACACTTTGAAGGACGTTTGCTGCAATGTCGGCACTGCCCAAAGAAATACCGTTGCATGCAGAACCCAGGCTCGGCCGATCATCGCCACGGCGCAGGGCGACAAGTGTCTTTTATTATCGAGAACAAACGCTTACCCAATTACACTGACTGGATGAAACACCGGGTGGATAGCCCGAAGGGCAGGGAAATCTACAGTCATCGTATGTCAGTCGTAGAGCCGTATTCGGCAACATTGGCAAGACGAAAAGGCTGAACCGATTCAGTCTACGGGGTAAGAAAAAGGTGCAGGGTCAGTGGCAGCTCTACTGCCTGGTTCATAACATTGAGAAGTTAGTGAATTATGGTCATTTGGCCGCGTCATGAAGGGCTTGGAGCGGGATCAATTGCTTTGTAAGAGCAAAATACTGCCTTCATCTAGCTTTCAATGGGCGCTCAGGTGGCGGAATACCGATAGGAATATTATCCAGCCAGATGACTTGCTGGATCAGTAAATTATGGCGAGAGGCGGTGAAGACGGCTCGGAATCGGGTTTTTCTACAGCCTCGTTAGCACCACAACCCAAAGGAGAGAGAATGGACACTTTTAAAGCATCAGTACAATACAATGACATGAAAGGTAGCGCAGCGGCCGACCGCGCGGATAAAGAGAATGCAGCAAAGTGGCTAAAAGACAATGACTTGATCAGCGACGAAGAGTTCGTTGTGGGCGTCAAGATGTGGGCTGGAGAGAATCATGGCACCCATGATGATCCAGTTTACGTCACGTTTTTCGTGACTGACCTGCAAGGTCGCCCTGATCTTCCTTCTTTGCTTGCTGCTAGCGGTGATGTGATAGAAGCAAGGCGTGTACGCGTGGATATGAACCTCGTTGACTTCTTTGGCCTTTTCAAGCGACTGGAAATTACTCTATCGAATGGCGGCATGCTAGAAGGAAAGTCCTACCAGTATGAATAGGCAGTGCGCTAACAAACGCGTTAAATGCGACGCTCGTACCTCGCGCGCTTTACGCGGGCGTTATCGCACAATTAAAGTACCGCAAGATTCGAGTCGGCGGTCGCCATTCGTCCTCCTAAGATAGCCTCTGTTGGGCCTATGCCCTGTTATCTTAAAGCGCATAGGCAAGTGCTAGCTCTTGCCTCCGTGGGGCTGACGTCGGGGGAGATCGCTCGTTCTGCTCGAGGGGGAAGGCGTATGCAAATCATTTATCGAGCGTATACTGATCGAGATGCGCCCGCGTTGGTTCGGCTTATGGCCCAGCTCGGTTATGAGCACTCTGAAACAACGCTCGCCAGCAATGTGCGCGCTGTGCGTCAGCAGGGCGGAGAAGTGTTCGTGGCGGAGGTGGCTGGCAGCGTTCTTGGCTGCGTATCCGCGATCATTGACGTGCGTTTGGCCGAGGGCGTCAAGGGCGAGATCGTCAGCTTGGTGGTCAGCGAAGACGCCAGAGGTCAAGGGCTGGGTAAAGGGCTGATGCGCGAGGCGGAAGCATGGCTATCCGGCAACGTCAGCGCCATTCGAGTTCGCGCCAACGTTCTTCGGGAGTCCTCCCATCGTTTTTACGCGTCGCTAGGTTACCGTCAAGAAAAGGCCCAGGCGGTTCTGATCAAAATGGCTGATTGATGACGCTTCCAGCATTTACGTAGGCGCGAAACGCATACGAACTGGAGGCGAACCGGAGCAAGGGTCGGACGCTTTTTTAGCGTCTTGTGACGCTCTCTCGCAGATTAAAGAAGGAACATCGGATGGCGGATCACGTTGGTTCTTGTTTGTGTGGTGCTGTGACATTCGAGGTATACGGAGAGTTTGACAGCTTTTATCTGTGTCATTGTCATCATTGCCAAAAGGATACGGGGACTGCGCATGGGGCCAACCTGTTTTCGCGCACGGCGGCATTGATCTGGCTGACGGGTGAAGACGGTGTCATGTCCTTTACGCTGCCGAGCACGGGTCATACCAAAAGCTTTTGTCAGCGGTGTGGGTCGGCATTGCCCAACACGCAGATGGCAGGTTTACTCGTCGTGCCTGCTGGGTGTCTGGACTCTGTGATCACCGCGCCACCCACAGCGCACCTCTTCTGCGCCAGCAAGGCGGCTTGGGAGGACAGGTTAGCGGAAGCGCCGCAGTATGATGGCCTGCCAAAGTGAGCCGCTATCAGACCACCCGTGGTGTTGGCGTTCCTCTTGACGCGGCGGCCCCTCTTTCTTGAGTCAGATCATGAGACATCCCGATACCGCCCTGCACATACGCACCTACGATGATGAAGTGACGCGGCATGCCCACGATCATCATCAGTTGGTGTTGCCATTGGCCGGTACGCTGTTTCTCACCATCGATGCCAGGGCAGGAGAGGTGTCGCAACAGCGGGCGGCGATCATACCGTCAGGTAGCAGCCATGGGTTTGCAGCCACGGTGGGCAATCGGTTTTTGGTGGTCG
>JAUVQU010000182.1 GCA_030597965.1 Cellvibrionaceae bacterium | reverse complement strand
TTGGGTTATCCGGTGATGAAGGGTCCCGAGCCAGTAGTAGAAGTCAAAAGGCATACCGTATCCGCCGACACTGAACCGGCAACTCCTGAGATAAGCTTGATCGAAGATCCGGAGAAGTCGACGCAGGACGCTGAAGAGCAACCTCTGCCCGCGGTAGACGAAGAGCCAAAAGCTGATGTCGAGTCTTCTCCTGCCGCTGCTGCGGATACTTCCGTTGTGACCTTTGCTGCAGAAGAAGATGACGAAGTCGATGATGAGATTATAGAAATCTTTATCGAAGAAGCAATGGAAGTCTTGGGCGCTATTGACGAATCCTTGCCCCAATGGGCTGAAAATTTTGAGAATGAATCCGCGCTGTCGGAGATTCGTCGGGCCTTTCATACGCTCAAAGGCAGTGGACGTATGGTTGGGGCCTTTGATATTGGTGAGTTTGCCTGGTCGATTGAAGACTTATTCAATCGTGTCTTGGACAAAACGGTCAAACCCCATAAGGCGCAGGCGACTCTGGTTGAAAGCGTTAGAGGGCTCCTGCCTGACTTTATTAAGGCCTTTGAGCAAAAACAATCCAATCCTCATCCAGAGCGGTCTGCACAATATATCGCTTGGGCTGAGACAATGGCCCGGGGTGAAATACCAGCAGAATTAGTCGACGAGCCTGAACTCCGGCAGGCGGAAGAAGATATTCCGTTGGATTTGGATGATGATGACATAGTCCTTTGGGAGATATTTTGTTCCGAAGCTGTGGTTCACCTAAAAGCTATTGAAGACTTCTTGGATGAAATGACCGAAAGTGCCCCGGTCTACTCCCCCCCAAGTGAGAGTCTTCAGCGTTCACTGCATACCCTCAAGGGCAGCGCGCACATGGCTGAAATACACGATGTTGCCGCCTTGGCGACACCGTTGGAACTGTTTGCCAAAGACCTGAGAACCTATCAGGTCAATGTTGATGAAGACATCTTACAGCTCTTACGTGATGGTGTGAGTTACACCCATGAAGCTCTGGACTTGATTCGGGCCAGCCAAATAGCCCGTATTCCAAAATTGGCTCAGTATCACGCCCGTGTTGCAGAGCTGCGTGATCGGTGCGTTGGTCCGTTGATCCGCCAGGAAGAAAACAAGCAGGCGCAAGGTCAGCAAGTCGACCCTCGTTTGTTGTCAATTATGATGGCAGAGGAAATGGACCAGCTGTTGGATGCGGATGATATTTTAATCCGCTGGCAACAGGGCGAGGCGATACCGCAGGATGAATTACAATCTTTAATTGAAGAGCTGGACAAGCTGGCGACGGGTGCGGACCAGGCACGCTTGCCACCGATGGCGCATTTGAGTAGCAGTTTGTCGAGCGCTTATCAGTCTATCTCTGAACACTGTTTGCAGATTAATGCCGAGGCTTATAGTCGTTTATTGTTGGCGCATTCCCAACTACTGGATATGGTTGATGCCATTGCGGCCGGCGAGAACTTATCTCCTGCAGACGAAGCAACGATTTCTGGGTTGAACCGATTAAAAATTGACGTTGAAACCACTTCAGTGGAAGTGCTGGAAAGCTCTGAGGATAAAGCGGCTCAGTCTATCGAGGAAGATGAGGCTGTATTGCCCGGAGATACGCTGCAGACAGCAATGGGCGCCGATTACGATAAAGATATTATCGACGTCTTTATTGAAGAGGCTGATGAGCTGTGTGAAGAGATGGAACACGCGATTCACGACTGGGAAGACGACAAGGCGCAGACCAAGTACAGCGCAGAGCTTAAGCGCTGTTTGCACACGCTGAAGGGTGGTGCTCGCTTATCAGCGTTAATGGGCTTGGGCGAGCTGGCTCACGGTTTCGAATCATTTTTGGTTGATTTGGATGATAAAGGCGAGCTAAACAGGCAAGACTTTGCCGGTATACACAAGCGCCAAGATGAATTGTTACATGCAATGGTGAATATCAAATGTGCGCAGGCGGGTGAAGAGGCTGATCTGTCTGGCCTGATTGCAATTGAGACAGAGCCGTCGCCTGACCTCGATGTACCGTTTGATATTACGCCGTTTACGGGAGAGCGGGCCTACGGCGCCGATATTCTGCCCTTCAAGTCGAAACAATCCGATGTGGCATTATTGGAGACGCCCAGTGAAATCCCTGAGTCGGCGTCAGCGGTAGCCGGTAATGGCTCTGCGCCTTCACCGTTGCAGGCCAAGCGCCAAGCCCCACAAGAAGTTGTTAAGGTTTCCTCCGAGCTGTTGGAAGAGCTGGTTAACTTGGCCGGTGAAACTTCGATTGGCCGAGGCCGAGTAGAAGCGCAGGTCAGTGATATGGGGCACACCATTGAAGAAATGGAGTCCACTATTCACCGTTTACAGGATCAGTTGCGGCGTCTGGATATTGAAACCGAGGCGCAGGTATTGTTCCGTCAGGAACAGTTGACCGATCAGGAGGATTTTGATCCGCTGGAAATGGACCGTTACTCCCAGTTACAGCAACTGTCTCGTTCGCTGCTGGAATCGGCATCCGACTTGTTGGATTTGAAATCAACGCTATCAAATACCACCAAAGACACTGAAACTCTATTGTTGCAGCAGTCGCGAGTGAATACTGATTTACAGGAAGGCCTAATGCGTTCACGCATGGTGCCATTCTCTCGATTAGTACCTCGTTTACGCCGTGTTGTTCGCCAGATCTCTATGGAAGTTGGTAAGCAGGTCGATTTTGAATTGAAAAATATAGACGGAGAGCTAGACCGTACCGTATTGGAGCGTATGGTTGCGCCACTTGAGCACATGTTACGTAATGCCGTGGATCACGGGCTCGAGACCCCAGAGCAGCGTCTTGCTGCGGGCAAGCCAGAAACCGGGCGGATCATGTTGAGTTTAGAGCGTGAGGGTGGTGATGTAATGCTACGTCTCGCCGACGATGGTCGCGGTGTTAATTTAGAGCGTGTAAAGGCGAAAGCCATTGAGCGTGGATTAATGGCGGCGGATGTATACCTCGACGACCAGGATATTATCCAGTTTATTTTGCACGAGGGGTTCTCAACCGCTGAATCCATCACCCAGATCTCGGGACGAGGTGTGGGCCTGGATGTAGTTAGCTCTGAAATTAAGCAGTTGGGCGGTGCGATCACGATCAATTCAATAGAGAAGCAAGGCGCCGAATTTGTCATTCGTCTACCCTTTACTGTATCGGTCAACCGTGCCTTGATGGTACGTATGGGTGACGATCGCTACGCGATTCCACTGAACAACATTGAAGGTCTTGTACGAGTCAGTCCTGCTGAACTCAAGCACCTCTATCAAAACCCTGAAGCACGTTTTGAGTACGCTGGCGAGCGTTACCAGGTTCGTTATTTGGGTAGTTTACTGGATACAAATACTTGGCCTAAGATTGAAGGGCAGGTTACGCCACTACCTGTGATTCTTGTACGAACAGCACGGGGTAAGATGGCCATCCAAGTTGATATGCTGATGGGCAGCCGAGAAATTGTAGTAAAAACCCTGGGCCCTCAGTTCAGTTCAGTACAGGGCGTCTCGGGTGCAACCGTGATGGGCGATGGTAGTGTCGTGGTGATTTTGGATTTGTATGCCATGATTCGACACGACGCGGCACTGCTGCACCAACAAGATATAATGCAGCTTGAACCGCAAGCTCAGGTTGATGCCAGTGAAGGCGTTAAGATTGTCTTGGTTGTGGATGACTCGGTGACCGTTCGTAAAGTAACCACACGTATTTTAGAGCGTGAGGGCTACTTGGTGATGACCGCAAAAGATGGCTTTGATGCCTTGCAGGTAATGCGAGAGCATATTCCGGATGTCATTTTACTGGATATTGAAATGCCGCGTATGGATGGTTTTGAGGTGGCAAAATATGTTCGTAGCGAAAGCCGCTTAAAGCATATTCCAATTATTATGATTACCTCTCGTACAGGTGCAAAACACCGTGAGCACGCATTCTCGCTCGGTGTTGATAAATACATGGGCAAGCCGTTTCAGGAGAAGGCGCTACTCCACAATGTACGTCTGGTAAATGGCGAGACCTCCGAAGATGAGCTGCATTAATTTCCCCGCTAAGGGTGTAGGAAAACAATAGTGAGCAATGATGTAACCCCCGCCATAGCAGCGGATTTACCCGCAGAAGTAGCGTGTCTTATTTTGCCAATGGCCGGTCAGACACTGCTTGCGCCATCGGAAACTGTTGCCGAAATTATACTTTTCCGTCAGCCGATACAGTTGGCGAATACTCCGACTTGGCTGTTAGGAGAGATTGAGTGGCGAAACCAGCGCGTGCCGGTTATTTCTTATGAAGTACTGAATGGCGGGGAGTTGAGCGCAGCTACCTACAGCCGAGTAGCTATTTTTAATAATACGGGGGTTTCTGACCAGCTTACGTTTTTTGCTATGCCTACGCAGGGTGCGCCCTCTTTGTCGCGAATCAATAAAGATATGATCGAGCGTTCATCGGCTGACGCTAAACCTTTTGATTTACTGCCCGTTACGATGAATGAAGAAGAATTTGTCATTCCTGATGTGATGGCTATTGAGCAGGCTTACGCCGATTGGTTGGTTTCAAACTAGTCCGCTGGGCTAATTCAGTGTTTTTAGCTTAAGTCTCCCCACAAATACTGCAAAATACTGATTGCCGCTATTGGTGCCGTTTCCGTGCGGAGCACCCGTTGTCCTAATCTTAATGCCTGGAATTCACTGGCCTCAGCACGCTGGATCTCATCCTGGCTCAAGCCGCCTTCAGGGCCAATAAGCAGTGCGACGCTGTCTATGCTTGCCGTACCATCAAGTTGTTCGTCTGTTCGGTGATGCAGCACAAAACGTTTAGTCTCAGTTCGATCAGTCAGCCACGAAGCCAGTTTTTCTGCAGGTTCAAGTGTGGGAAGGAGATTCAGTTGGCACTGCTCACAGGCGCTTATCACGATCTGTTGCCAGTGCTGCATTTTCTTTTCGAGACGAGGTCCCGCTAGTTTTACCTCGGTGCGTTCAGTAAAGAGTGGCGTAATGCTGGTTACGCCCAGCTCGGTGGCCTTCTGCAAAATCCAATCCATGCGGTCACCGCGGG
>JAUVQU010000134.1 GCA_030597965.1 Cellvibrionaceae bacterium | reverse complement strand
GGCACCGGCAAAACCACCACCGTGGTGCGCCTGCTCGCCCTGCTGCAAACCCTGCAACTGGCCCAGCACCCCAGCCAGCCGCTACGCATCCGCCTGGCCGCCCCCACCGGCAAAGCCGCCGCCCGCTTGAACGAATCCATCGCCGGGCAGGTGAATGCGTTACCGCTTGATGAGTTGGCGACGCTGTTAAGTGAACACTCACCTTCTGCGGCAGCCAGCGAGATCGCGATTCCCACGGAAGTGACCACCCTCCACCGCCTGCTCGGCGCACGCCCCGATACTCGCCACTTCCGCCACAGCGCCGCCCACCCGCTGGCGCTGGATGTACTGGTGATCGACGAAGCATCGATGGTGGATATCGAGA
Source organism: Cellvibrionaceae bacterium (assembly GCA_030597965.1). Lineage (GTDB taxonomy): Bacteria > Pseudomonadota > Gammaproteobacteria > Pseudomonadales > Cellvibrionaceae > JAUVQU01. The sequence continues at coordinate 6,154 of JAUVQU010000134.1, read as the reverse complement.
TGATGGCGGCCACCCTCAGTGCCCTCCCCGCCCACGCCCAGTGCATTTTACTGGGGGATAAAGACCAGCTCGCCTCGGTAGAGGCAGGATCAGTACTCGGCGACCTGTGCCGCCGAGCCGACGCCGCCCACTACACGCCGGCCACCGCCGACTGGCTGGCCCAGGCCACCGGCCAGCCGTTGCCCGCAGAGTTCATCGACTTCGCAGGCCAACCGCTGGACCAAGCCATTACCATGCTGCGGGTAAGCCACCGCTTTAATGAACACAGCGGCATCGGCCAACTCGCCAAAGCCATTAACCAGCCAAGCCATGCGCAGAGTGACCGCGAAAAACAGCAGGCGGTAATCGCCGTGCTGCGCCACGGCTACCCAGACCTGCACCACCTGGTCATGAACGACGACGCCGCACTGGACAAGCTGGTGATTCACGGCAGCCCCAGCGGCTTTGCAGGCAACGGCGAAGGCCGCACCGACCACCAGGGCCAGCCCATCGCCCCGCCCACGGGCTACCGCCACTACCTCAAGGTGCTGCAAGCACAGCGCCCACGGGGGGAATCCTTCGAGGAAAACCAAACCGCCTACAACACCTGGGCCAGCGAGGTACTCAGCGCCTACAGCCACTTCCAACTGCTGTGCGCGCTGCGCAAAGGCCCTTGGGGGGTAGAAGGGTTAAACCAGCGCATCGCCAGCACATTGCGTCGCGAAAAGTTGCTGTTCGGCAGTGACTACACGCTGGAGAAAGGCTGGTACGAAGGCCGCCCGGTACTGGTGACCCAAAACGACTACGGCCTGAAACTAATGAACGGCGATATCGGCATTACCCTAACCGTGCCCGACCCGCGCAACCCGCAGCAAACGCTATTAAGAGTCGCGTTCCCCACTAGCGACACCGAAAAGCCCATCCGCTGGGTGTTGCCTTCCCGGCTGCACGCGGTAGAAACCGTGTTCGCGATGACGGTGCACAAATCCCAAGGCTCCGAGTTCTTACACACCGCCCTGCTGCTCCCGCTGACCCTGAACCCCATTCTGACCCGAGAGCTGGTATACACCGGCATCACCCGCGCCCGCGAATGGCTTACGGTGGCGGAAGCCAAACGCGGGGTGTTGAATGAGGCGGTGGTGAGGGAGGTGGTTAGGGTTAGTGGGGTTGGGGGTTAATTGAAATCGACATCACTAATTATAGTGGGATCAGGTTTCGGCCAAAAATTAATCTTTAAGGTAATTCTGATTAACGCCGTGTTTTGGGATGCCGGAGCGCCAGCAGAGGCGTCCCAGCAGCGCGGGCCTTTTTGCACTGCGATAACAACACCTTGTTATGTTTCATTTGCGTTGCTCTAGTAAAGAGAGAGTTTCATCAATTGCTTGGATGAGTGGCTTTTTAATATCCTCTAGCTCTTTGCTTGCCCACTCCTGCCTCAGCAGATTAAGTGCCTGCCGAGACGAGCTAGAGTATTCAGGATATTTTACAAGCTCAGACACGAGAGCAACTTGGCTTACAAGCTTCAGCGGACCCTCGTGATCTACACCTTTGCTTATTGTTTTCAGCAACTGATGGTAAATTTGAAATCGTTCTTTTTCCTGCTCTCGCTCTCTGACGCTTAAGTAACGCCGAGCTGAGAAGGCAATAGATAGTAGCGATACTAGCAGGGTCAATATCGTTGCCACTGCAGCTACGTTTTGAAGAGTCATGCGATCTCCGTGGTAAACATAACGTCCTACTCACCGGAATTTTGGGAGTGAAGCGAGTAAAATTTCCGAGTGCAGTGGCTTGTTATACGATTTATCATTAATCATTGCACAACTTCAAGCATTTCGTTGTAATGAACCTCATCCACTTCTTGAAGCCAAGCAAAAATATCACCAATTACATTCTGACTTTCACCAACAAGGTTTTCCGACGAATCCTCGTTAACCTCAATCACAACACTATGAGAATATTTATTGATGAATCGGTAAATTTTTTCTTTTGTTGCTTCATCCGTGACTTCACAACCCTTTAGACCACGATCCATTAGCTGGGCAATATCACTTCGATACCTTGGAAACTTGAAACTAAAGAAGGATTCAAGCAATTTTCTCGCAAGGTTTGCTGTCAAAAACGCTTCGTCTCGTGATAATGCAGGGCTGTTTCTATATGCATAAAGCCTTGAAAAAATGTAATGATATTCTGAATTATAATTCACCAAGCTGGCATTAGCGTCTTTAAATGTTGAATGACGGGGAATGGCTGTTGATGCTTCAATTGTGTAAAAGAACGCATTAGGATCTTTAGGTGGGCTCTTTCTTTTCCTGTTACGGTTTATCCCTTCGAACCAATCTCTAATCAACTTGAAGTAAGTGAAGTTGTGTGTAAATACAAACAACTGCTTTGCTTTATCACAATTACTTCTAAGGAACGAATATGCATGAAAAATGTGATTCGAATCAAAACTTGATACTGGATCATCCACTACAACAATAGTGTTTTCCATCTTATTATCATTTTCTTTTAGCTTAGTGATAAAGTAAACAAACGCAATGGCTGTTTTCTCACCTTCACTCAGATTCCCCTCTACCAAATCAGAATCATTTCGAAGTATTTCATAACCTTTTTTTACTGGGTTAAAATGAAGGGTTATTTCACTGCGACCAAGGAACTTGTGAAGTGATTCATTAAACTGTTCAGCCCCTAAACCTTCATTTGAAAGTGACTCTTCAAGGGTTCGAATTTCGGTATTTAGATTATTTATGGTTGTTTTTAACCCATTGTTTGCGGTTGCACGTTCAGCAACTTCGCTTTTCTTGTCATAATAGCCAAAATCCTTGACTTCAGTGGTGGCATAATGAAGCTCAAGCTGTTTCTTGGCTTTGTCTGTTTCTTCTTTGAAGTTGGCTGATTTGTGATTATGCTTCCCAACAGTTGCGCTAATCGCGGTCATGGCATCGTTGAAAGCCTTTATGGAAGATTCTTTGATAGCTTCAACCACAAGACCTGTTTCAAGCGGGTTTTCAGTCTTCTTTTTCAGGGCAGTGTGCCAAGCTGATATTTCTTCGTTCAGGTCTGTAGTTGCTTTTTCCAATTTTGTACAGGCTTCACTATATTCCTTTTTAAGTTCTTCGTAAAAGTCACTTGCCACTGGAAGCATTGGAGCTTGAATATATTGACCTGCAAGCCAGCTATCAGCCTTTACAAGCCGGTCTTGGAAGGCTTTGTAATCATCATTGAAATGGGCTTCAAGTTGTTTTGTCCGCTCTTCGGTGATGGTATTACCGCAAAATTCACATTGGTTTGTATTGTGACGCTTGTGAAGACCAAGGCCGGCCTCCACCCAAGATTTTATATCTCCATGTTCAACAAGCCGTTGAATGGTTTTGCTGACTACACTGGTCTTTAGAAGGTCATCAAGGCGCTCTTTCGCTTTGGAAAAAGTTTCCTGACTTATGGTCTGTTGGGTGAAACTGATTAGGTTCTTTTGATTTGGTTTAGCCGCATTGGTTAGCTCGATAATTTTCTCTTCACCAAGAAGCGAGGCGTCTTTTTCTGTTGCATTAAGGTTTGAGGTGATAAACGCTTCAAACTTTGTTTTATTATAATTAAGATAATGGCTATCAGACGTATCAATAGATTGGAGGCTCATTTTCAAGCGACGAGCACTATCAGTTCCAAATTTTGAAATGGCCTCTTCTAGTTTTTTTATTTCTGCTGCTTCTTTGCTATACGCTTCGGAATCAGTCTTATGCTTCTTCTTCAGCTCTTCCAGCTTTTCGCGTTCTTCAATTTTGGCTTTATCAACAAGCAAAATACTTTTGACAACGCTATTCCATGAAATATTTTCGTCAATGAAGTCTTGATTGAAGGTGTATACGTTTAGGTCAGATTGAACGACATTCTCTTGTGTAATTGTAGTCCCCCCGTCAGTATTTACTGTAAACTCAGAAGAAGGGAACTTTCCTGAATCAGTTTTGTTTTCGATGCACCTGAATACACCTGAAAGCGTAGATTTACCGCTACCATTCCAGCCATAAAACAGATTGTATTTTCCAAAATCCTTGGCATTATCGTTCGTGTGATTATGAAAAATACCGAACCGCTTTAGTTTTTGTATATTCTTTATTGACATAACTTCCCTGACCTAAAAATCACTCAGTGCTCGATGGGCGTATAACGCCGCAATCATGCGCCTGTCGCGTGCATTGCTTGGTTAGCAAGTTTCTTCACGCTAGCGCTTCCGCTATGGGTGTCCAGAACAACCACTCCCTCAGACTCTGCATCTAACTGGGTAAGAAGCTCCCCTCGAATGTTCCAGGCTGCCGACTGACCGACGCTAAGAAAGTCGTCGCTCGGACCGACACAGTTAGCCATCATTACAAACATATTGTGACGTCGCGCAACAATAGGATAATGCTTCATTGCTTTGGCTATACCTCCAACAGGTTTTGCGACACTGGCGAGATACATATCAGAAAATAAGGCGGCTGCATCGTTAGCATGATCCATTTGAAGTGATTCATAACAGATGGCAGGCGTTAATTTGAAGCCCTGTCTCTCAAGTAGAAGTTGCTCATGACCCGCAACGAAGTAGGGGTGCTCATCAGGATGCAGTTTTTGTTTTGCGTATAAGCACCGAACCTCGCCAGGCACGAACCAAACCATTCCGATATACACATCAAAACCCGCAATTATCGGCATACCAACACCAATAATTAGGTTGTGGTTATCGCTGCATTCTTGAAAAAGATCAAGTCGGTGGTCGTCTACTTCGATAGCAAGAGAGTCAGCGAGTCGTGGTTCGAACCCTGTGAGCGAAAGTTCAGGGAAGAACAACACATCTGCTCGCTGGATAACGGCCAACTCAATAAGCTCAAGATGCTTAGTACGGTTAGTTTCGAAATCGCCTGCTATTGGTCGAAATTGAGCAGCACACACCTTCATAATCGAACTCCTGTCCAATCTGGTTCTGTTTCAAAAACTGCTAACAGTGTATTAGACGGCGCGCCTTATGATTGAATGAACGTGCAGGCGCTTTTTTCCGGCAATTGCAGCCTGCCAGTTTCTCCCAAGTCTATGATTCTTTGAGACATTAATTTCCATTAGGCTATATATCCAAAACTCGCATGCCTGCTGCATTTCCCGGCATGTCCACTGCGGGTCAAAAAACGTCATTCGTTTACCTCCTCATAAAACGCCACCCTACCCGTTACAGCCTCCATCCCCTCAAGCGGCTTCTCATAACTCCAAGCAATATCCCGCCGCTCACTTAACGAAAAGTACACCGCATGCCCTTTAAATGGGCAATACGTGGTTGTTTTCGAAGCGATAAGTAAGTCCATCCGCACGTCTTCACGTGGGAAGTAGTGGCGTGGCGGGTAGCCGTGTTCGCGGAGTTCCAGTGTATTGGTGGAGTCGGCTAGCAGAATGCCATCCACCCGCACTTGCAGGCGCTGCTGGCTGGGGTGAAGCGTTATGGGGGCATTCTGCATCGTAAATTCACTGCGGCGTTGTTCGCTCTAATACTTTGAGACTAGCAGCAAACATAAGTTAATCCTACCTTGGGAGCTTAACTTTTAGTCGGTTATGGATGCTTTGGAAGGTAGGTGAGTCATCACTTCTACGCCACCGCTTAATACACCGTGGTGAATGTGGCACAGCACTAAGCTGGGCTGGGTTCCGTTGGCTTTCACGGTTAGCTCGCCTGCTGTATTCCAGCCGCCGCTATTGCCGCAGGTTTGCCAGCCGCCCGTGGAGGAAACGTGGTTGGCGAGCAGTACCGGCAGTTGGTGATGTTTTGCGATGGTGGCGAGCATCCCAGCATCTTTTGCATAGCCGCCTGGGGAGATCAGCGCGCTGGCGAGATATACGTCCGCTTGTTGGGCGGCGGCGATAGCGTCGTGGCTTGGGTGGGTGAAGTCGGCGCATACGGCCAGGGCGATGCGGGTCCCGTTCACGTTGATCAGGCCGCTTTCATGGCCGGGGGCACAATAAACCTCCTCCCCTTCGTGAAGGTGCTGTTTTAGGTAGAAGGTGTGTTCGCCGTTGGGGAAGCAGATCACCGCTGCGATGTGGGGTTTGCCGTTGGGGTTGTGCAGGGGGCAGCCTGCTATTACTACTGTGTTATTGGCGACGGCAGCGGCGGTGAGGACGGCAAAGGTGGCATCGTCGCGGGGCATGGCCAGTT
>JAUVQU010000039.1 GCA_030597965.1 Cellvibrionaceae bacterium | reverse complement strand
TTGGAGCCAAAAGTCGATGCCATTGGTGATGTGCCGGAAGCGGTTGAACTGGTTGAAAATGGTGTGCGCTTTATGGCGCCGATTGTGGCAGGACAAAAAACGGGTTGGTTTTATGATCACCGTGAAAATCGTGCCATGTTGCAGCGTTTGGCGCCGGGCAAACGTGTATTGGATGTTTTTTCCTACATTGGTGGCTGGGGCGTGCAAGCCGCTGTGGCTGGCGCCAGTGAGGTTGTGTGTGTTGATGCCTCTGAGCAGGCATTGGAATGGGTGGGTGAAAATGCGCAGCTCAATGGCGTGGAAGATCGTATGCGCGGTGTGCATGGTAAGGCGATTCATGTGATGAAAGACATGATTGCTAAGGGCGAGCAGTTCGATATTGTGGTATTGGACCCCCCCGCATTTATCAAGCGTAAAAAAGATCAGAAGTCGGGTGAGGCGGCCTATCGCCATATTAATGAGTTGGCGATTCGCTTGTTACCTAAAGATGGGTTGCTGGTATCCGCATCCTGTTCAATGCATTTAGAGAAAGATACTTTGATTGATATTGTGCGGGGTGCCGCCAGACACCTGGATCGCCATGCGCAGATTATTGTTCAAGGTGGCCAGGGAGCAGACCACCCGGTGCATCCCGCGATCCCAGAAACTGATTATCTTAAAGCGGTATTCGCGCGCGTTTATTTACCTTAATGGTTCAGTTTTTCTTAAAGAGTCAGTAGTTTAATTGCGGACTCTAATTCCTTGCGAAGCTTTTCTATATTTTCTGCTGGGGCGGTTGTTTTCAATTGATCCAGTTCGGTTAGTTGTTGCTGGCTGGACTGTAAATGCTCGCGGAGTGTCGCTTGTTGTTCTGCGTCGGGTAATAGCCGATCAATCAATGGGTATTGATTCTCCGGTGTACTAACCCAAAGTAATTTCTCAACGGCTGCTATATTTTGGCGTGCGGTTATTGCGTTGTGTCCTGCGTATTGATTGTGCCGCTTGGCGGAGTTTTGCGATTCGGCCAGGGGTGTTATTTGCCGCTTCAGGATGTCGTGTTCGAGTAAAAAAAGAATGGAATTTCTCCACATAAGTGATCGCTCACTTTGTTTTAGATTCCCGTATATCTCGGTTATTTCACTTGCGTTCTGAAGCATTCCGGATTTTGTGCCACGAAGATCTTCTACCAGTAGCTGTGCCTGTAAGGCTAATAATTTTCGCCGACGATTACTGGGTAAGTCGCTAATTTTCAGGCCGTTAGCGACTTGTTCTGGGCTTAATTGGGTTATTTGCTTGAAATCCTCAATGGGACGATTGTTGTCCGCGCCCCATAATAAGTAAGCCATTGGGTGTAGTCCCAAGACCATTTCACCGTCGTCTGTGAAGCCGTGTTGTTGGCGCAGGTTGTCGGCAGAGATCTGAACGGTTATGTCGTTGGTTAATCCAGAGTGGAGATAGTCGCCAAAGTAATCAAGGTAGCCTGGCTGGATGGGCCATGCTTCTAACTGGAAATAGTCCCGTTTGAGGTGGCCAAAGAGCCCGGGATTGATGGTGCCTAAGGTGAAGTAGGGGGCGAGCCGCTGTACGTGATTGTGGCTTTTATGCCACTGCTGGCGAGTTTTATTGAGCGTGTCTGTAGAGGGGTTGGCCAGTAGCTGTTCAATGTTTACTTGCAGTGCTTGTGCTTCGCTGATGCAGAGATCTAAACTTTGGCTGGCAAGCTGCCAGATAGGATTTTCAGTGTTGAGTTGAACTGTCTTCTGCGCGACTTTTGGGTTTGGCGTTTGAATAGGATCGGGCGTTTTTTTATCGCACCCTGAAAGCAGCCCGATCAGAACGGTTATCGCTAAAAATATTAAAGGTCGAGAGACTTGTGACATGGGTTCGGCTGCTTTTGTAATTATTCAGCCCTAAGTTTAAGCACGAAGGCTGATGATAGGCCAATTATTTTCTTCAGCTTTTTGGCGTAATGCGTCATCGGGGTCGACCGCAACAGGATGCGCGCTCTGCTCTAGGAGCGGTAAATCGTTGATGGAGTCAGAGTAAAAATAGTAATTTTCAGCGTTGCCTTTATAACCTTGTAACTGGGCTTCTTCATCCAGCCATTGCTGCAGACGACTGATTTTCCCAGCTTGGAAGCAGGGCGTGCCAATCATTTTGCCTGTGTAGCGGTTATTAATGATTTCGGCTTCTGTGGCCAGTAGCGCATCAACGCCCAGTGAGTCGGCAATGGGTTGGGTGATAAAGCGGTTGGTTGAGGTGATAATTAACAGGAAATCGCCCTTGTCTCGGTGCTTCTTTAAAAGTTTTGCCGCTTTTTCCAGGAGGGCTGGGTCGATTTTTTCTTTGGTGAATTGTTTGTGCAATTGACGCAATTCAGTCATCGAAAAGAGCGTTAATGGTTTTAGTGAGAACTCCAGGTAGGCTTGGATGTCTAATTCACCGCGCTCGTAATCTTGATAAAAACGATCGTTTTCGGTTTTGTAGATCTCGGCATCAACCAACCCATGTTCCACCATGAACTCGCCCCATTGGTGGTCGCTGTCGGTGGCGATCAGGGTATTGTCTAAGTCGAAAATGGCTAAGTTCACGGGTTTACCTCAGTATGGGGATGTTTGCGGGAGAAAGGATACAGAGGCGAATTAACTTTGTGTAGGTGTTATCACCAGCAGGTGGTTGTTTTTTTGGGGTCGTTAGTCTTGATTGGTGAAAAATTGGTATTTGTGGAACAATGTCCAGCTGTTAAATTTATTGACTCATAATTATAAGGAAGCCTTGGGTGATTGACTCTGACGGTTTTAGACCGAATGTAGGTATTGTGATTGCCAATACTCAAGGTCAGTTGCTTTGGGCGCGCCGGATCGGTGGGCAGGACGCGTGGCAGTTCCCACAGGGGGGCATTAACGCCAACGAGAGCTCTGAACAGGCGCTCTACCGTGAGCTGTACGAAGAAGTCGGTCTGAAAAAAGAGGATGTTCGAATTGTTGCGTGCACGAAAGGCTGGCTTCGCTATCGTTTGCCTAAGCGGTTGTTGCGTCACGGCTCGAAACCTCTGTGTGTTGGGCAAAAGCAAAAATGGTTTTTACTTGAGCTGCTGAGTGATGACTCGGCTCTTAATATGCAGGCTCATAATGGCCCGGCAGAATTTGATGGCTGGCGCTGGGTTAGTTACTGGTTCCCATTGGATCAGGTTGTGAGTTTCAAGCGCGATGTGTATCGACGCGCTTTAAAAGAACTATCGGTAGCGCACGCTGCGTTGGAATCTTCATTTGCGCTGCAGGGGGCTGGGGACTAATCCATGCTTAATTCACTGCGCAGTATCGTCCAGGAAGTTAATGCCGCCCGTGATTTGCAGTCGGCATTGGACATTATTGTTCGTCGCGTCAAAACCGTCATGAAAACTGAGGTCTGTTCGGCCTATCTTCTCGACTCTAATCAGCGCTATATGTTAATGGCGACCGATGGCTTGAATGCCGATTCCGTTGGGCAGGTTAGTTTGGGGCTTGATGAGGGGTTGGTTGGTCACGTGGCAGCCCGTGAAGAAACGATTAATCTCAAGCAGGCAACAGCACACCCTAAATATCAATATTTTTCCGAGACGGGTGAAGAGCGTCTTAATTCATTTCTGGGAACGCCGATTATTCACCACCGTGAAGTACTGGGCGTGTTGGTTATCCAGCAATACGAAGAGCGTCGTTTTGACGAGGGTGATGAAGCCTTTCTGGTGACCATGTCGGCTCAGTTAGCTGGTGTTATAGCCCATGCCCGTGCCACTGGTGCGTTAGACTCGATGAGGCAGAGGGGGCAGGATGCAAAATTTGTGGGTGTGGCTGGAGCGCCTGGGGTCGCTATAGGCCGTGCTGTGGTGATGTCACAAGCGGCAGATTTGCGTTCGGTGCCCTATAAAGAGATCACCGATATTGAAGCGGAAATTAGCTTTTTTCAGAGTGGTTTAAATGCGGCCCAAGAGGTTATTGGTGATTTGGGTGAGCAGCTCAAATCGCGTCTTAACACACAAGAGCAGGCGCTATTTGAAGCCTATTTGGCCATGCTCAATGACGTTACCCTAATTGCGGAGGTGACGGATCGTATCGGTGAGGGCGTGACCGCCGCCTACGCGTGGAGTGAGGTAATTCTTGAGCACGAGCGTACCTTTAGCGGCATGAATGATCCGTATCTGCGTGAGCGTGCAGCGGATATTCGAGACCTTGGCCAGCGTGTATTGGCGCAGCTTCAGAGCACCTCTGAGAATAATTATGAATTTCCGGACAAGGCGATTTTGGTAGGCGAAGAACTGACCGCCTCTATGCTTGGTGAAATACCCTATGAAAAATTGATCGGCATGGTGTCAGTACAGGGCTCCGGCAACTCACACGTTGCAATTTTAGCCCGGGCGATGGGCATTCCAACGGTGATGGGTGCGGTAGATTTTCCGTTTACACAAGTCAGCGATCGAGAGCTAATTGTGGATGGCTACCGAGGTGTTTTATACGCTGACCCAGGCCCGGATCTACGCAAAGAATATGAAGAGATCTGTGTTGAAGAGGCGAAGCTGGTCAAGGGGCTGGAAGCCTTAAAGGATTTGCCCTGTGAGACTACTGACAAATATCGTGTATCTCTGTGGGTAAATACCGGTTTGATGGCTGATGTGGTGCGCTCTCTGGAGCGAGGTGCAGAGGGGGTGGGCCTTTATCGAACAGAGATTCCGTTCCTACTGCGTGATCGCTTTCCCTCGGAAGAAGAGCAGCGGGCTATCTACCGTGAGCAGTTGGAGGCATTTGCGCCTCACACAGTGACCATGCGTACCTTGGATATCGGTGGTGATAAAGCCCTGTCTTATTTTCCGATTAAAGAGGAAAACCCCTTCCTCGGTTGGCGTGGTATCCGTGTCACGCTCGATCACCCGGAGATTTTTTTGGCGCAGGTGCGCGCTATGCTCAAGGCCAGTGAGGGCTTAAATAATTTGCGTATTATGTTGCCGATGATTGCCAGTGTCGGTGAGTTAGAGGCCGCAAAAAAACTGATTTTCAGGGCCTACAATGAATTGATAGAAGAGGGCTTCGAAATAGAATTGCCCCCCATTGGTGTGATGATTGAGGTGCCGGCGGCGGTTTATCAAGCGAAGGAATTGGCGGCTCGTTCAGATTTTCTTTCCGTGGGCAGTAACGACTTAACACAATATTTATTGGCGGTAGACCGCAACAATCCTCAGGTGGCAGATCTGTATCAGGCTTTTCATCCCGCTGTATTGCGTGCGTTGGAGCAAGTTGCCCGTGCGGGGCACAGCCAAGGTTCCAGTGTCAGTATCTGTGGTGAGCTTGCAGGTGATCCGGGCGCGGCAATTTTGTTGTTAGCGATGGGTTACGATGTCCTGTCGATGAACGCCACTAACTTGCCTAAAGTAAAGTCGGCTATTCGGGGCGTGAGTTTGGCTGAGGCCGATGCCTTGTTACAGGAAGTCATGGCTCAGCCGGATGCGGAATCGGTTGGTCGTTGCATGGACAAAGCCTTCGAAAAGGGAGGCTTTGCCCGCCTGTTTGGCCCCAAGATTACTCACTAGGTTATGTTATTTGGATGTCTGTAGTTGGTGGTGAACCATCTCTGTCTCAGCACCTTGTGCATCAAAACTCTTCTCGTGAAAATCTATCTGACCGCTCTGATTGAAAAAGATAAGCGTGCTGCAGCGCGTGCCATAATGCGTTAAATCGGGGTGTTGTATAAAGCGTGAAGAGAGTTGTTGCTCTAGCTCGAGGGGTACGCCCGTATCTGGCAGGCCTTGGTGTGTGACGGTGTTGTCTCGGAGCATGGTAAAGAGCGGTTCGCAAAGTGCGTCAATAGAAGTGGCTGCAGTGTTTTGAATAATTTTTTCCAGCTCGTATCTGCTGGAGTTGACCTTAGGCCAATCACTATTAATAAGCCCGTTGCTAAGGCTGTAGACTCCGGGCGTGAGTTTTTGTGGTTGGTGCTGGGCACGGTTGCTGTAATAGTTAAGATCGTTTGCATTGCCAGCGATCAGATTGAAGCCTTCATATTGCTGTTTTTCGTTATTGAGTTGCTTCCAGAATGTGGCGTGGGCAATGGTGAGATAGTGGAGAGGAAGCAGACCGCGTGAAGGGGCGTTGATGTTGTCAGTGCCGCTTTCTCTAAAGTTAGTAAGTGCTGCCAGTTCACCTTTATTGGTTATGCCAAGCCAGGTGCCGCCGCCGCGTAAATCTTTTCCTGCGAGCAGTTGAGGATCGTTATATTCAGGCCAGAAATTTGCGAATTGCGTCGGCCGCTCAAAAAACTCATCACGGTTGGCTGCGATGATCAGGGGGTAGGTGGGGTGCTGCTTTAGCGCGAATGTGATTAAGCACATAAGTTTAAGTGGTTCGGACAATAGAGGTAAGAAGTGTAGCATTTCCGATGGTATGCCGTGGGTTCTTTGGGGTGGGGGTAAGGTCGATATATGTTGAGTGTTGGATTGTTGTTCGCGCTGGTGGGAGCGGTTGCCGGTTTGGTCGCAGGACTGTTTGGGCTGGGTGGTGGTGTGATTATGGTGCCGGCGCTGATCTACAGTTTTGCGCTGCTGAATTACGATGCTTCCGTGCTCACACACATGGCGGTAGGCACATCTTTGGCCTGCATAGTGGTTAACGCTGCTATGTCGACCCGGATTCACATCCAGAAAAGAGCCGTTGATGTAGAGTTGTTGAAGCGCTGGGTGCCGGGTATTTTGCTGGGTGCCTGGATGGGGGGCGTGTTTGCAGCGCAGCTCAATGGTTCGGTCTTACAAATGGCGTTTGCAACCTTTCTTGTTTTTGTCGGTGTGTCGATGCTGATGTCTTTTGTGCAGGATAAAACCAATTTGCCGGGCCTGCTAGGTTGTGGCGTGGTATCGACCATTTTCGGAACTATTGCATCTCTATTTGGTATTGGTGGTGGGTCGCTGACAGTGCCCTATTTACGTTATTGCAGTGTGCCTATGCAAAAGGCGGTGGCGACCTCGGCGGCTCAGAGTCTGCCGCTGGCTTTGGCGGGCAGTTTGTCTTTTTTATGGCAGGGTTGGGGGCACCCGAGTTTACCGGCCGGTAGTACGGGATTTATTTATTGGCCTGCGTTTGTTGGCCTGACGATTTGCAGCGTGCCAACCGCCCGTTTGGGAGCTAAATTGGCTCACCAGCTGCCAGCCGATAAGTTACAGCGGGCTTTTGCATTGGTACTTTTGCTGGTGGCAGGCCAGTTGTTTTTTTCAGCCACTTAACCTAGAAAATGCAGGTGCGCAAAGAGCTCGCCTCAGGGTGCCTACTTTTGGTGCGCGGACTTTCGTGATTAAGCTGCGCTTTTTAGGTTTAATGCGTAGGCCAGACTGGCTATGATGGCGATTCAATTATGGATGGGTATCAATTCCCACCAATGACGGATAAACGTTTTTATGTTGACCTACCCCTCCTTAGACCCTGTTGCCTTCTCCATCGGTCCGATTGAATTTGCGGGTAAGGTGCTTGGCCCTTTGCAGGTGCATTGGTACGGCATTATGTATCTGCTGGGTTTTGCTTTTGCCTGGTGGTTGGCTATGCGTCGAGCCGCGCTCCCCACTACGGCGGTTAAACAGTCACAGGTAGAAGATTTGATTGTCTACGGTGCTGTCGGGGTTATTCTTGGCGGTCGCTTTGGTTACGTGCTCTTCTATCATTTTGATCGCTTTCTGGCAGACCCAATGTGGCTGTTACGTGTTTGGGAAGGCGGCATGTCATTCCATGGTGGCTTTCTCGGAGTGGCCGTGGCGATGTTTTTGTATGCCCGGAAGATCAATAGGTCCTACTGGGCGCTCACTGATTTTATTATACCGCTGGTGCCGTTGGGTTTGGGCCTGGGTCGCCTTGGTAATTTTATAGGGCAAGAATTATGGGGCCGGGCAACGGATTCAAGTTGGGGTATGGTGTTTCCTAATGACCCTTCGCAATTGGCGCGCTATCCTTCACAACTTTATCAGGCCTGTTTAGAGGGTTTGTTGTTGTTCGTTATCATCTATTGGTATTCATCAAAGCCGCGCCCGAAAATGGCGGTGACCGCCCTGTTTGTGACCTTGTATGGTTGCTTCCGTTTTGTGGTTGAATTTGTACGTGAGCCGGATGGGCATATCGGTTTTGATGTCTTGGGCTGGATGACCCGCGGCCAGCTACTGTGTTTGCCGATGATTCTGGGCGGTCTTTGGTTGCTTTGGTGGGCCTATCGATGTGCGACCACTGAAGCAGATGTAAGCAAAAAAATAAATTGAATTTAGAAAGAGAGTAGCCATGCGGCAGTATTTGGATTTATGTCAGCGCATTATCGATGACGGTGAATGGGTTGAAAATGAGCGTACAGGCAAGCGCTGCTTAACGGTGATTAATGCCGATTTAGAATACAACGTTAAGGCTGATGAGTTTCCACTGATAACTACTCGTAAGAGTTACTGGAAATCTGCAATCGCAGAATTTTTAGGTTACATTCGCGGTTATGATAACGCCGCTGATTTTCGCGCTTTGGGTACAAAAACCTGGGACGCGAATGCCAACCTGAATGATTTTTGGGTGAATAATTCCTACCGCAAAGGCGAGGACGATATGGGTCGCGTCTACGGGGTGCAGGGGCGCGCCTGGGCTAAACCGGATGGTGGCGTCGTCGACCAGCTTAAAAAGGTCGTGGATCATTTGAGTCGTGGCCTTGATGATCGTGGTGAGATCATCACTTTTTATAATCCGGGCGAATTCCACATGGGTTGCCTGCGGCCCTGTATGCATACGCACAACTTTTCGCTGCTTGGCGACACCTTATCTTTGACCAGTTTTCAGCGCTCTTGCGATGTGCCGCTGGGTTTGAATTTTAATCAAATTCAAGTGTTCACTTTTTTGGCGCTGATGGCTCAAATAACCGGTAAAAAACCGGGTGTCGCTTACCACAAGATTGTTAATGCTCATATTTATGAGGATCAATTGGAGTTGATGCGTGACGTGCAGCTCAAGCGTGAGCCGTATGATTCGCCTAAGTTAATTATTAATCCGGATATTAAGTCGCTCGAAGACTTGGAGACTTGGGTGACCATGGATGACTTTCAGGTGGAGGGCTATGAGTCCCATGAGCCCATCCAGTACCCATTTTCAGTTTAATAAAGAATACTGCTTTCGTAGAGGTTTGATTTGTCTGTTCAGTTGTCTATTCCAGTCGCGTTGATCGTCGCTCAGTCACTCAACCGAGTGATTGGTGTCGATAACACCCTGCCTTGGCATTTGCCTGAGGATTTAAAGTATTTTAAATCCGTCACCTTGGGTAAGCCGATTATTATGGGTCGTAAAACCTATGAGTCGATTGGTCGGCCTTTACCGGGGCGTACAAATATCGTTCTCACCCAGCGCCATAACTGGAGCGCCGAAGGGGTAGTGGTTGTTCATTCGCCGAGTGAAGCGTTAGCAGTGGCGGCGAAGGAGTCTCCAGAGGAAATAATGGTTATTGGGGGTGCCGAGATCTATTCGCTCATGCTGCCTCTGTCGCAGCGTATTTATTTGACGCAGGTTTATACCAAAATTGACGGAGATGCTTTTTTCCCCGAGTTACCTGAGGGCGAGTGGCGGGAAGTCTCCAGGACTTTACCCCAAAAGCTAAATGACCCTGAATATGTGTTTCTGTGTATGGAACGGTGCCAGCAACCAGTCATGTAATAAAAGGTCAGAAAAACTGACACATTAGGCGATTTTATTGTGAGTTGCAGTATGGCATGCTTTGTTCGTCGCGCAGGTTGAACAACGCCTTGATATGGGTGTAGCCTAAGTGACGTGCTCACTGGATGAGTTGTTTGTAGTTTTCCTGCTCTGTCGGGTCGGAATTATATGAGCGAAATTGATAATAATTAAACAGTTGGCTTAAATCGGACCTAAGTAAGAAGACAATGCTTTTGGCCTGATATGTATTGAATGGACGTCGAAGTCTCTTTATCTTACTTGACTATGGATGTCCTCCCGATAATTAATCTGTGAATGGTTGATCTTCAGGGAAACTAATAAATATAAGTAATACTTAATAGAAACCGGAGCATTCGCTCCACACGATCATGTATATGCCCACACTGGGGGATTTATGAAACAACAGCGATTAAAGGTTGCGGCGTTATCTGCAGCGATTTCTATCGGAGCTGCACTTGGCGGCGTCGCGCAAGCGGCAAGCGTCAATTCCATTCTTAATGTTGGGGAGTCTAAAACCAAATTGGCTCAGTCATCGCAGCAGCGTATTGATACTATTGCGGATCAGACGGCTAACTTGCTGGGCGACTTCAAGATCGTCAATAAGCAGATAGAAGGTCTGCGTGTTTATAACGCACAACTTCAGAAGCAGTTGGCGGGCCAGCTGGAGACGATTAAGCAACTTGAAAAATCTATTGCTGATATCACTGTAATTGAGCGTCAGGTTCAACCGTTGATTTTGCGGATGTTGGATGGGCTCAATCAATTTGTTTCCCTGGATGTGCCTTTCTACGCCCAAGAGCGCAAAGACCGAGTTGAAATGTTGCGCAATAATCAAGAGCGCACTGATATCACCGTCGCCGAGAAATTCCGCCAGGTCTTAGAAGCCTATGAAATTGAGATTGAGTATGGTCGCAAGGTTAATACCTACGAAGACACGCTCAATATTGATGGTCAGGATCGTGAAGTTAACGTACTCCATGTGGGTCGTGTGGCGCTGATGTATCAGACCAAAGATGGAAAATCTTCCGGTGCATGGGATAAAAATCAGGGCGCATGGGTGACCCTGGACTCTGGTGATTACCGCACAGCAATTAGAGATGGCATCAAGATTGCCAAGAAACAGGCGTCGATAGGAATCATGAACTTGCCAGTATTGGCTCCGGAGGCAGCACAATGAATATGAAATTTGTAATAGGTTGCCTCTTTGTTGCGGCTACCGGTTTGTTGACATCTTCCGCGATGGCTGCGGATGAAGCTAAGTCGCTGGATCAGTTGTTGCGGATGATGCAGCAGAGCAAGGTTTCGGAGTCGGCTGAGCACAGAAAACGTGAAGCGACTTTCCGCCGTGAAAAAGCCAATCAACAGACTCTATTGAATAGAGCTAAGCAGACCAAAAAGAACGAGGAAACTCGTGCGGTTACTCTTGAAAAGAAATACGCCGCTCAAGAGGCGGATGTAGCCGCCAAGCGTAAAGTCTTTAACGAGCGCTTGGGTTCATTAAAGGAATTGTTTGGCCACTTAACATCAACTGCGGGCGACTTGCGCAACAGTGTGAATGCCTCGATTGTCAGTGCTCAATACCCCGGCCGTGATGTGTTCATCGGCGACCTTATTGAGAAAATGAACAGCAATATTCAGCTGCCTACCATCGAAGAGATTGAGCAGCTATGGTACGAATTACAGCGTGAGGCAATCGAAAGTGGCAAGGTAGTTAAGTTTAACGGTACCGTAATTATGCCTGACGGCGAGCCTGTTGAGCAGGAAGTGGTTCGAATTGGTAACTTCAATCTACTGTCTGACGGCAAGTATCTCTCTTATTCCTCCGATACGGGCAAGATGAGTGAATTAGGTCGTCAGCCTAGAGGTTACGCGTCCGGTGCATCGGATGTCTCTTCTGCAACTGATGGCTTCACTCAAGTCGGTCTTGATCCTACGGGGCCTTCTGGTGGTTCATTCTTAAAGGCACTGATTAACAGTCCATCATTATCCGAGCGCTGGCATCAGGGTGGTGTTGTGGGCTACGTGATTACGGCTGTGGGTGCGGTTGCTATGTTATTGGGCATCCTCCGTCTGGTTGTGTTGATGGGCGTTAGTAGCAAGGTTACTGCTCAGCTGAAATCAAGCTCAGCCAACACCAATAACCCTCTGGGTCGCGTGCTGAAAGTTTCGGAAGACAACCCTGGTCTTGACCGCGAAACGCTTGAGTTGAAGTTGGAAGAGGCGGTGCTGAAAGAGCGCCCTGCGATTGAGTCCGGTTTGAATATCCTTAAAATTATCTCCATGGTGGCGCCACTGCTGGGTCTATTGGGTACTGTGACCGGTATGATCATTACCTTCCAGGCCATTACCATCTTTGGTGCTGGTGACCCTAAAGCAATGGCGGGCGGTATCTCAGGCGCGTTGGTAACTACGGTATTGGGCCTGATTGTTGCGATCCCTACGGTATTAATGCATACGGTTGTTCATGGTCGTGCCAAGCGTGTTCTTCATGTACTTGAAGAGCAAAGTGCTGGCCTGATCGCCGAAAACGCCGAATCTAAATAGATTCGAATAAGGGGAGAAGCGCATGTTGGCATTAATGGACGCACTGGCAACCATTAAAGCTTTTATGGAGCAGGGTGGGCCGGTTCTTATTTGGATCAGTCTCCTGACCCTTGTCATGTGGACACTGATTATTGAGCGCTCCTGGTTCTTTCGCGGCGCCCTAAAAGGCGAAGTGCAAGACGTACTGGATACCTGGGAGGCGCGTGAAGAACGTAAATCCTGGAATGCCCGTAAGATTCGTGATGCACTGATTTCTCGCGTGTCACTCAAAGTAGATGTCAACATGTCAATGATTCAGGCGCTGGTTGCTCTGGCGCCATTGTTAGGCTTGCTCGGTACGGTTACGGGCATGATTGAAGTGTTCAATGTGTTGGCCGTTACCGGCGGTGGCGATGCAAAATCTATGGCTGGTGGTGTTTCACAGGCCACGATTCCCACGATGGCGGGTATGGTTGCGGCTTTGTCCGGGGTATTTGGCAACACCTATGTGACCAATACCGCGGACCGCGAAAAGCAACTACTTGAAGATCGCCTGACAATGGACCACTGAGGCTTATTTTAAGCATTAACCGGTTAATAGAGATGTTCCTATGAGCAGAAGAGAAAAGGCTGCTGAAGAAGAAAACACGATTGATTTAACGCCGATGCTCGACGTGGTTTTCATCATGCTGATCTTCTTTATTGTTACGGCTTCGTTCATTAAAGAAGCGGGTGTGGAAGTCAATCGCCCAGATGCGACCACTTCCGAATTGAAGAAGAACGCTAAGATTCTGGTGGCGGTCACCAGCAATAATGAAGTTTGGATTGATAAACAGCGCGTGGATATTCGAGCCATTAAGCCGGTTATTGAGCGGTTGTATGTTGAGAACCCGACGGGTGCCCTGGTTATTCAGTCTGATGGTGAATCCAATATTGAAACCTTGACGGATATCGCTAACGTAGCAAGAGAAGTTGGTGTCCTAGACGTGTCTGTATCTACAGAGAAGAATTAAAGCCTATGAATATCGCTAGACTTTTTATCGCAGGTATTCTTGGTGCCGTGGTCACCTTGGGGTTGGTGTTCTTGATGAGTTCGTTAATTTCTCAAGATATTAAGCCGCCGGAAGAAGATGAGGGCACTAAAATTGCGGACATTCACATGCCTGAGCGAGTGATTGAAACTCAATACGATGAAAAGCCCGAGAAACCGGACGAACCGGAAGAACAGCCGGATATGCCTGAGCCTGAGTTTGATGCGCCGAAGCTCAACCCAGACGCTATCAGTATTGCTGCGCCGCGGGTGAATCTGAATTTGAAAGTGAAAGGTATCGGCGGTTTTAGCGGCGATGGTGAATACCTGCCTATTGTTAAAGTGAATCCAACCTATCCGAGTCGTGCGCTCAGTCGAGGTATTGAAGGTTTTGTGATTGTTGAGTTTACGGTGACAACCAATGGCTCGGTGCGTGATCCATTTATTGTCGAGGCCTTCTCTGGACGCAATGGTAATCTTGCACCATCGACCATATTCAATAGTGCGGCTTTAAAGGCGGCGCTCAAATTTAAATATAAGCCTCGTGTGATTGATGGCGACCCGGTTGAAGTACCCGGTGTTCGCAATAAAATTACCTTTGCGATCGCGAAGTAATGGGGGTAGTCATGAAGAAACATTCTGTCGTTCGATTGTTTAAAGTTATTTTTGCGATTGTACCGGTGGCGTTAGCGCCATTGATTGCTGGCAATCTGTTGGATTCAGCCAATATAGACCATTCTTTTGGTTCGGTTTTCGCTGCTGAAGAGAAGGCGAAACCAACGCAATATAAGACTAAAAAATCATACGCGCTTAGTCAGAAGGTCTTTAAAAAGTTTTCGAAGGTGCAGGAAAAAACTGATGCTGACAATTGGCGAGGTGCCTTGTCCACCTTAAAAGATATTGAAAAAAGTAGCGGCACCTTCTCAAGTTATGAACGTGCAAACTTGTGGAATTATTTTGCTTGGGTGAGCTATTCCCTAGAGAATAACCGTGAAGCCATGCGTTACTATCGCAAAGTACTTGGAGAAGAACAGCTGTCCGAGGCATTAGAGTTGGGAACCTTACAGACTCTTGCACAAATGAGCATGATGGAGGAAGACTACAGGGGCGCAATTAAGCTTTTGAAAAAGTTTATGTCTAAGTCCGCTATTGTGGGTGCCGATATCTACGTGTTAGTTGGCCAGTGTTATTACCAGATGGATGATATGAAGGGCGCATTGACCAACGTCAATACTGCGGTCAACAAGTACGAGGCTAAAGGCAAGATCCCTAAGGAAAACTGGTACGCACTGCAGCGGGCGATTTATTTTGAATTGGGCAATAACCGCAAGGTTATTAATATTTTGGAGAAGCTGGTTAAGCATTATTCAAAAACTACCTACTGGAAACAGTTGGCAGGAATGTATGGTGCAGAAGAGCGTGAGCTCGACCAAATGCACGCAACGGAAGTCGTTTATCTCAGTGGCGGCCT
>JAUVQU010000161.1 GCA_030597965.1 Cellvibrionaceae bacterium | reverse complement strand
TTGGCGGGTATGCCGCGTCGTATTCCAGATTATTCGTTGCAGTTTGCTGACTTCAACATGATTGCCAGTATTGGAGCGTTCCTGTTTGGAGCAGCGCAGATTCTGTTCTTATACAACGTGATTGCAACGGTTCGAGGTCGCAACAAAGCGACAGCAGAAGTTTGGGACAACCCGGAAGGTTTGGAATGGACAGTGCCATCGCCTGCGCCTTACCACACCTTTGCGACACCACCTGAAATTAAGTAATTCGCAACGAAGGTGTTGGCATGAAAGAGCAGTCGCAAATAGAGCGTAGTGTTGGCCAGCAGACGGTACGTCTGTTGGCTATCGTTGTCGCGATGTTTGTCTTTGCCATCTGGGTAATGCCACCACTCTACGATGCTTTTTGTGAAGTAACCGGATTAAACGGGAAAACAGGCGGCAAGTATCAGCCTGTGGCCGCTGAAATTGATACCAGCCGAGAGGTTAAGGTGCAATTTTTAGCCACCAATAATGAGGGGATGCCCTGGAGCTTTAAGCCGGCGCAGGCCACCATCATGGTGCACCCGGGGGAGGAAGTGGAAGTTCGCTACCTCGCGACTAATCCAACCGGCCGAGATATGGTGGCGCAGGCAATTCCCAGCGTCGTGCCATTCAAAGCCGCAGAGTATTTCCACAAAACCGAGTGTTTTTGCTTTAACCAGCAAGCACTTGGTAGTGGAGAGAGCGCAGAGTTACCGCTGCGCTTTATTGTCGATCAGGATATACCTAAGCAGGTGCATACTATTACCCTGTCTTATACCCTGTTCGATGTGTCAGATAGAGTTGAGCTGACACTGGCAGAATAACAATAACTAAGAATTTTCACCTGCCACTAAGGGCTCGAGGTAGAAGATATGTCGAATGAGCAAAGCTATTATGTTCCAGAGCAAAGTCGTTTGCCGATTTTTGCATCACTTGGATTATTTTTAACCGTATTTGGTGCCGGCAATTGGATGAACGGCTCCGATATTGGGCCAACTATTTTCTATTGCGGTGCATTTTTGTTTGCTGCGGTGCTGTGGACTTGGTTCGCAACTGTTATTAAAGAGCACCGTGCGGGGATGAACAACGCTCAGCTACAGCGCTCTTATGTTTGGGGTATGGGTTGGTTTATATTCAGTGAGGTCATGTTTTTCGCGGCCTTCTTCGGTGCCTTGTACTACATTCGTAACATGGCACTGCCCTGGTTGAGCGGTGAAGGCAACAATGCGATGACAAATGAGTTGTTGTGGCCTGGTTTTGAAGCCCAGTGGCCGTTGATGACCACGCCGGATATGGCGGTTAATGGTGAAGCGGCGACGGTAACTGGCCCAGAGCAGAACATGAGCTACTCCACATTGGCAGAGCATGGCACGCCGCTGTGGAAATGGTTACCGTTTGTGAACACGGTGTTGCTATTGTCGTCCAGTGTCACGGTACATATGGCGCACGTAGGACTTAAGAACAACAACCGCAAAGCTTTCAACCGCTGGTTGGGACTGAGCGTCGTGTTGGGTATGGCCTTCCTGTTTTTTCAGGTTGAAGAATACTTAGAAGCCTACCAGCAGATGGGGTTGACTCTGGAGTCCGGAATTTACGGTACAACCTTCTTCATGTTGACAGGGTTCCACGGTGCACACGTAACACTGGGTACCTTTATGCTGTTGGTTATGTTTTTGCGTTCGGTGCTGAAAGGGCACTTTTCGCACGATGACTGCTTCGGCTTTGAAGCGGCCAGTTGGTACTGGCACTTCGTTGATGTGGTTTGGGTTGGCCTGTTTATATTTGTTTATATTCTGGGTTAATTTGATTCCTGAGTAACGCCTGATTGAGAGGGGGCCGTATTAGTCGGCCCTTGTCTTAGCTGGGTGTTATCCCATGGGGCTGTACTGCCCAGTTGGCCAGAGTAAAGACCGTAACCAATACAGGCCAACAATAAGCCGGCTAACGTCACGCGAACGCCAAGTGCATACACTGTTCGTTTTGATTGTGAGCCAACGTCTTTTAGTAAATATAAAAAGGCGCTAGATAAACTGGCCAATATGGCCAGAAATAGTAGAACAATAGTAATTTTTAGCCACATTCGGTTTGATTCCTGTTAGTTATCTTTTATCTGCGTAACTCTTTTTAACAATGGCCTTATGCCACACTGGTGGATGTTATAACCGGTTTCGTTAAACAAATAAAACTGCAATTGAATTGGAAGCTGTTAATTCTCGGCTTTTGTTTGTTTCCGTTTTTACTTTATTTAGGTTTTTGGCAATTGGATCGTGCTGCCGAAAAGCAAATCATTATCGAAACCCAACAATATCAGCGTCAGTTGCCTGCCATTGTTTTGAATGAAAGAGTGTTGAAAGAAGCTGTTTTGACCAAAGTAACGGGCACGCCCGCCGAGCTCAATCACTTTCGTCGGGTTGAAGTGGCCGGCGTTTTTGATCAACAGCGCTACTGGTTATTGGATAATAAAATCAGGGCAGCCCGTCCAGGCTATGAGGTGATTGGTGTTTTACAGCTTGAGCCCAGCCTTAGCGGTGGGGGGAGTGATGGCGTTAGCGTGTTGTTAGTCAACCTTGGTTGGCTTCCTGCAGCAGGCGATCGTACACGGTTGCCAGAGGTCAAGCTGCCGAGGGGCAAGGTGAATATTAGTGGTCATTTATCCGCGCCCAGCCTGAATGCGGTATTTGATAATATTGCTAAAACAGGATGGCCTAAACGGGTGCTGCAGTTAAGTATTGATGAAGCGGAAGCCGAGTTGTCAGCGAAGACGTTATCCAGTGTGTTGCTCATCGACGCCAATGACCCCTTGGCATTGGTAACGAATTGGAAGTCGGTGAATCAGTCGCCGGAAAAACATCACGGTTATGCCGTGCAGTGGTTTGCCATGTCTTTTGCGTTAATGATCGCACTGATATTAGCGAATACAAATTTGATACAAGTATTTAAGGCGCAGCGATTGTCTCGCGCCCAGAACGAAGATTAGAGGTTTTAAATGTCTACCCAACAACCAGCTTCATCAGATCAAAGTATTTCAACTCGCCGCACGCGCTGGCAGGGCTTATTAGTATTGCTGGCCATTGGCTTGCCGATGATTCTGGCCTACACCATCTTTAAAACAGGATGGGCCATGCCTGAAGGCACCGTGAATAAAGGTGAACTGCTTTCTCCGGCTACTTCAATTTTAGATTTGGGCATTACCGATACCAATGGTAAAGAGGTTGACGTGTTGGCGGGTAAAAAGCATTGGCGCATGCTGATTATTGCGGACAATAGCTGCGATGATACCTGCATGCAGCAGCTTTACCTTTCTCGTCAGGTGCATATTCGCCTGAGCGAGAAGGCTGCGCGAGTTGAACGACTTTTCTTGAACACGGACCAGAATTACAGCTCTGATCTGAACGATCACATGGACAAAGAGCATCCAAGGTTGAAGCGTTACCATCTTCCCGCCAGTGCCTGGTCCGAGGCCTTTGCTGATACCAATGTAGCCGGCAACTTATTGAATGGCCACAACGTCTATTACGTGGATCAAGAAGGATTTGCCATGATGGCCTACGAGCCTTCCCATGAGGGTGCGGATTTATTAGGCGATATTAAGAAGCTACTAAAGTACTCCTATGAAGATTAATGATTGCATTATTAGTTCTGGCCATAGAAAAAGGTAAGTAACGGAATGATTCTGGATTTTAAAAAGCCCGCTGTAAAACTGATATTTATTGCCTGCCTACTGGCGGTCGTCGTTGTGGGCTTGGGCGCATTTACTCGTTTAGCGGATGCCGGTTTGGGTTGCCCGGATTGGCCCGGTTGTTATGGCAAATTGCTCTGGCCAGATACCGAGCAAGAAATCGTCGTGGCCAATGCCAAGTTTGCCGACGCTGCGCCCGTGGATACGGATAAAACATGGCCGGAAATGGTTCATCGCTATTTTGCGGGAACGCTAGGCTTAGTTGTTTTAGCCATCTTGCTGGTCATCCGAAAAAAGCAGTTACCCGTTAAAAAATTACCCGTTACATTGCTGGTTTTAGTCATTGTGCAGGCTGCGTTTGGCATGTGGACGGTGACGCTCAAGCTCTGGCCGCAAGTGGTAACAGCGCACTTGCTGGGAGGCTTTGCAACACTGTCGCTCTTGTGGCTTTTGGCGTTGCGATTGGGTCATTCCAGTGCCTTTGCTGCACAAAATACCGTTTGGAAAAATTTAGCCTGCCTGCGTAAATTGGCGGCCGTAGGCTTAGCCGTTGTTATCGTACAAATCGCACTGGGTGGTTGGACAACGTCTAACTATGCGGCATTGGCCTGTATTGATTTCCCGACTTGTCACGGCGAGTGGGTTCCGAAAACTAACTTTAAGCAGGGTTTTGATTTCACTCAGCAGGTTGGCCCTAACTATTTGGGCGGTTTGTTGGATAATGACGCGCGCACGGCGATTCATTTTTCCCATCGCCTAGGGGCACTGTTAACCACGCTCATCCTACTGTTATTGATTGCGCCACTAGTTCGCGCAGGTGCCATGGCCAGAAAACTGGGCTCCGTATTGGCGGGGCTATTAGTTTTTCAGGTGGGCCTGGGTATCAGTAATGTAGTATTTACGTTACCCCTCGCGGTGGCAGTTATGCATAATGGCGTCGGAGCATTATTACTGCTGGCGATGATTACAGTGAATTATTTTCTTTATAAACAGACTCAAAACGCGGTCGTGGTATAAGCGACGCAAAGGGCCTTAGAGGTATTGCTATGACTGCTCCTACAACGGATCAGCTGGAAGAACAGGTTAACTGGCACGACTATTACGAAATGTGTAAGCCCAATGTCGTCCTGTTGATGTTGCTAACGGCAGTGATCGGCATGTTGCTGGCTACCCCGGGTATGGTGCCGTGGGACATTCTTATTTTCGGTAACTTGGGTATTGCCCTGTGCGCAGGTGGCGCTGCCGCCGTGAACCATTTGGTTGATCGTAAAATCGACCAAAAAATGCGTCGCACCTTAAACCGCCCTGTAGCAACAGGTCGAGTCGGGCTGGTACAGGCCTTTATTTTTGCCGTCGTGATGTGCGCACTGGGCATGGCGATTTTGATGGTGTTTGTGAATGAGCTCACCGCTTGGTTAACCCTGGCATCACTCTTGGGCTATGCCGTTGTCTATACCCTGTTTTTAAAGCGCGCCACACCACAGAACATAGTGATCGGTGGTTTGGCGGGTGCGGCTCCACCGCTGCTCGGCTGGACGGCCGTTACCGGTGAAATTGGTGGCCCCGGTTTACTGCTGGCACTGGTTATTTTTGCCTGGACGCCGCCTCATTTTTGGGCGTTGGCTTTACATCGCAAAGAGGAGTACGCCAAAGCCGACATCCCCATGTTGCCGGTCACCCACGGTGAGCACTACACCAAGATTCATACGCTGCTGTACACCATTATTCTGTTCGTCGTGACCATGTTGCCTTTTGCCACCGGGATGATGAACTGGTTGTATCTTTTAGGCGCCGTCGTGTTGGGCCTGGGCTTCTTGTATTGGTCGCTGGTGTTGATGTTTTCAAAGCGCCCAACCGCCGGTATGGATACCTTTAAGTATTCCATTGTTTA
>JAUVQU010000052.1 GCA_030597965.1 Cellvibrionaceae bacterium | reverse complement strand
TTCACTGCGAACGCAGGTGAAGCTGAAAGTAGGGGGCTTGAGTTGGAGGTTGCAGCAGCTGTGACTGACAATTTAACCATTAATGCGGGTCTTGGTTATATTGATGCGAAATTCAAGCAAGATGTATCTGATGCGGGGATAGAGTCGGGCGACCAGCTTGCGGACGTACCTGAATTGACCTACAGCATTTCTGCTGATTATATTATCCCTGCGGATGAAGGGGAGTATTTTGTAAACGGTAGCTATAGTTTTGTAGATGAGACTCTGGAGTTGCCAGGTAAAGCAAGTGACGATATTTCTGGTAATGGTATTGACTCTGGTAATGAGCGACCTGACTACACCATCATTGATCTTCGTGCTGGGTTTACAAGTAATGAAGGGTGGGAAGCTACTATCTTTGTCGATAATGTAACCAATGAAGAGGCAATTTATGGCTACAATGATGCCATTGCTTTTGCTTTCTCTGGCTCGGACCCAACAGTTCGTAATCGTCCAAGAACAGTAGGTATCTCTGGTACCTATTCATTCTAAAAAATTGGGCTGAGTGGATTAAGGGGCGCTTCGGCGCCCTTTTTTGTGAGCTAAGGGATCCGTTATGGACTTAACAACATGGCTAACTCTCACCGGTATTCTTTGCCTTGGTGCGATGTCTCCCGGCCCGAGTCTGGGTCTGGTGGTTCAAAA
Source organism: Cellvibrionaceae bacterium (assembly GCA_030597965.1). Taxonomy (GTDB): domain Bacteria; phylum Pseudomonadota; class Gammaproteobacteria; order Pseudomonadales; family Cellvibrionaceae; genus JAUVQU01. The sequence continues at coordinate 11,761 of JAUVQU010000052.1, read as the reverse complement.
TACCGCTAAGGGTGGCGTGGCGGACGGTTTGGTTACGTCTGTTGCTCATGGTGTCGGTGTTGGCTGCTACGCGTTACTGGCGGCGCTGGGCTTGGTGGTTGTTATTGCTCAATGGCCTGCTTTGTTTCAGGTAATGCAGTTGGCTGGAGCGGCTTTCCTGTTGTATCTGGGGTATAGAAGTCTGCGGGCAGGTAATGCCCCGGTTGTTGAAAAAGCCAGTGATGATTTAAGTCTGTGGGGCAGTGCCAGCAGTGGCTTTTTTATGGCCTTTTTGAACCCTAAGATAGCGCTGATATTTTTGGCGATTTTTAGTCAGTTGGTTACGCCTGAAACCACGATGACCGCTAAGTTGCTAATGGCGTTAACTGCTTTGGGTGTTGATGCGACCTGGTATTGTTTGGTGGTTGCGATGGTGACTTATTCGGGTGCCTTGGAGAAATTCCGTAGTGAGGGTGGCTTTATTCAAAAAGCCTTTGGTATCGTTTTGATACTGATCGCTTTGCGCGTTGTTATGGAAGTCGTTGTGGGGGCTTCTGCCTAGCTAAAGATTCGGTCTATACGTTCTTCTGAAAGAGTCTTTGCTTGTCTCTGTTCCAGTCCTTTTCTTTTTCGGTCTGCCTTTTATCGTGTTGCTTCTTACCTTTGGCTAAAGCGATCGCGCATTTAATCAGGTGACCTTTCCAGTAGAGTGCAGTCGCAACACAGGTGAAATCCTTTTGTTCGACGGCCTGTTGCAGCTTGGCGATCTCTTTGCGGTTCAGTAGCAAGCGGCGTTGGCGAGTAGGCTCGGTGACAAAGTGAGTAGAGGCTGTTGGCAGAGGTGTGATCTGTGCGTTCAGCAGGAAGGCTTCGCCATTTTTGAAGAATACGTGAGTGTCCGTGATCTGCACTTTGCCTTCACGGATACTTTTAACTTCCCAGCCCAATAGCTCTATACCCGCTTCGAATTTGTCGCTGAGTTCATAATCGTAACGAGCGCGCTTGTTTTGCACGATGGTGTTGTCGGGTTTTTTTGATTTCTTCTTGGCCATAGCGGCGGATTATAGCGATAAGCCTCAGCGGGTGATAGAGGATTTATGAACTTATAGATTAATAGTAACTATTCAGTGCACGCCCGTATTGCCCCATAACTTCGATAGAAAATGATCATTTACACGGAGGAAATCACATTTACCATCTTGTTCTGAGGTAATACGGACGCAATCTGAGCAGTTACAGATACGCTGAATAGATGCGACTAATAGCTGTGCCGAGCCCGAATCCTAAATAGGCTTCGGGCTGATGCGGTTTAGAAAAGTTCGGCGATTACGTCAAAGGAGAAAAACTTAAGTGCCACTGTGTTGAGGAATATCAGGAATAGGATCACAGGGATAAAGGTGCTGAGGGAAAAGTCGACATAGCGCTCGGTGAATGAGCCGTGGAAGTTGTCGTCGCCTTTTTCAAGCTCCTTGTGCATCTCGGATCGCTTCCAGCGGTAAGACACCAGCATGCAAATTAAGAAGCCATTCAAGGGCAGGATGGTTTCATAGAAGACGTCGATAATCAGATCAAAAAACGATTTGATGCCGCCGCCGTAGATGGCAAATTCGGTGAAGAAGCTGACCAAACCAAAGGATAGGGCGCAGAAAACGGACAGTAGAATCATTCCGCCTCCTATTATGGTCAGTGCTTGCTTGCGGGTTTTTCCAAGCTGATCCATGACGCCTGACACAGGTACTTCAATAATAGAGACTAGGGAGGTCAGTGCGGCAAAGAGTACCAGTAAGAAAAAACTGGCGGCGATAAAGCTGGCGCCAATGTAACCAATGCTGCTTTCCAGCGCTAAGAATATTTTGGGTAAAAAGGTGAAGATCAAGCTAACAGAAGAGCTGGATAGTTCTTCTGGGTTGATGTCTGGGTTGAACGAAAATATGGCGGGCAAAATCATCAGGCCGGCTGTGAAGGCGACACCTGTGTCGCAAATGGCGATCATTTTGGCTGACCCTGGAATGCTGTTATGGCGGCTCATGTAGGAGCCGTAAGTGATCATGATGCCCATGCCGAGCGATAGGGAAAAGAAGGCCTGACCCAGTGCGCCATTGACCACAGCGGGTGTGATTTTGCTGGCGTCGGGTACCAGATAAAAATGAAGGCCTGCTGCAGCATTATCTTGTGTTAAAACAAACGCTACCAAGGCTACGAGCATGATGAACAATGTCGGCATCATGAATTTGGCGCCCTTCTCAATACCTTCTTTAATGCCGCTTTGTAATATGTACCAAACAATCCCGGTAATAATGGCCAGGTATAAAAAGACCTTGCTGCTGTTAATGAATTTGCCAAAGTAATCTGGGTTGGCTACGAGGTTTAGGTCTCCACTGATGATGGCGACAAGGTAACCGAGCACCCAGAGGGTGATGACCGCATAGAACACGGCGATCATGAATGGGGTGATAAGTGATAGCCATCCGCCAATAGACCAGAGCTTTTGATTGGGGGCGAAATATTGATAGGCGCCAAGGGGATTTTTGTTGCTTTTACGCCCGGCGGCCAATTCAGCCATCATTACAGGTAGGCAAACCGTGAATACAAAAATGGCATAGATGAGCAAAAAAGCGCCGCCACCATTTTTAGCCGCGTTGACAGGGAAGCCTACCAAGTTGCCGATGCCCACGGCTGAGCCAGCAGCTGCTAGGATAAAGCCAATGCGCGAGCCAAATTCTTCACGTTGAGTCGTCATCAAAAACCCTATTTATTATTTTTATCGGTATACGTAAGTATTTAATCAGGTTGAATCTTATACCGCTGAGGATTAAAAGAGTATGGTTTGTGCGCGGTTATACGGGGCTTGGCTTATGAAGGTGCAGTCTCTACAATCGCGTCAGGTTTCAGGGTGTTGGCCATTGGGGTGGTGACTCCTGAATAGTTAGGTAAGTTGGCGGACGGTATGTTCGGCCAAGGTAAAAGGTAGTAGTTGTGGCTCGAATTGAACGTAGTGCGCTGGTGGCTTTTTCTGCCCAGAGAATGTTTGATCTGATTAATGATATCGATGCCTACCCGCTCTATATGAATGGCTGTGTAGGCACTGAGATCTTAGAGTCGAGTGACGAGCATGTCGTGGCTCGCTTGGATTTAAGTCGTTTGGGTGTCAGTTACAGTTTTGTCACTCGTAATGAGTTGACACCACATAGCCGTATGGTGATGGTGCTTGAAGAGGGGCCTTTCGACTCATTGAGTGGGTCTTGGAGTTTTATGGGGCTCACCGATTCGGCTTGTAAGGTGTCGCTGGATTTGGAGTTTGAGTTTTCCAATGTGGTGGTGGCGAAAGCGGCAAATACCTTTTTGGAAGCCGTATCCAATGAGCTGGTTGATAGCCTTTGTGAGCGAGCGAAGCAGGTTTATAGTTAGGTTATGTTGTACTGAGAGCTGTAGTAGGTAAAAAGATATGTCTGAAGAACAAATGATCGCAGTGGAAGTGGCTTATGCGCTTCCTCGCAAACAAAAAATTATCGCTTTGAGCGTGCCGCAAGGCACTACGGCTTTGGCTGCGGTTGAGCAGTCAGGAATTGTTCGGGATTTTCCAGAAATTGATATTGCCAGCGCGAAATTTGGCTTGTTTGGGCAGGCCTTGGGTACCAAGGGTATGAGCAAGGCGCCTGAGTATGAGTTAAATGAAGGAGATCGTATTGAGATCTACCGTCCTTTAACAGCAGACCCGAAAGAAGTGCGTCGTAAGCGAGCGGAGAAGGCTAAAGCGGCTGAAAAGGCGGCTGAGTAAGAAATTCCAATCAATAAAAAAGGTTTTTTTGTTCCTTTTTTATTGATTGGATCTAGCCTTTATTCGGCTTCAGTGGCTGGCTTTGCGCTTGTGGGTACGTAGTCGCCACTAAAGTGAGATAGATTGTCCCCGTCGAAGAAGATGCTCACGCGTTCTTTTTCGGTACCGCCTTTACCCTTATTTAACTGGTAGTAGTAGTCCCAGCGGTCTGGCTGGAAAGTGTCCTGAATGATTGGGTTGCCCATAATGTAGCGAACTTGGCGCTTGCTCATGCCCGGCTTGAGTTGATCGATCATTTCCTGATCAATGATATTGCCTTGCTGTACATCAATTTTGTATACGCCCGGGAACCAAGAAGATTGGCAGCCACTTAACAGGATGCTTGTAGTGATCAAAGATAAAACTAAGAATGTGTGTCGCATAGCTTTTTGCATAGCAGGGGTTCCACTGGGTATGTTGAATGAGGATAATACCTGAAGATTGATTCAGGTGAGAAGCACCTTTGGCCTGTAACATAAAAAAAATGAAAGCGGTGTAATAGCGCAATTCACAGCGGATATTGAGGCAATCATGTCAGATGAAAATCAAGAGTTACGTAATGTTGGCTTAAAGGTTACATTGCCACGCGTGAAAATTTTGCAGATGCTGGAGGCCTCTGAGCGTCGCCATCTGAGTGCGGAAGACGTATACAAGCAGTTGATGGACATTGGTGAAGACGTTGGTTTGGCGACGGTCTATCGCGTGCTCACACAGTTTGAGGCGGCGGGTTTGGTGGTTCGTCATAACTTTGATGGAGGGCATTCGGTCTTTGAGTTGGATCGCGGTGAGCATCACGACCATATGGTGTGTGTTGAAACTGGGCAGGTCGTTGAATTTCATGACGATGACATCGAACGTATTCAAATAGCCATCGCAGAGCGGCACGGCTTTGAATTGACGGGCCACAGTTTGGTTCTGTATGTAAAGCCCAAAGCCTAATCGCATTGCTGAACATACTAGAATAATAACAAGGCATAAGAATAATGAGTGAAGAAGTTGTACCGGCAGAAATCCAAGAAAATCCCCCGGAAAAACAAAAAATGACCATTAACATCGTGCAGCTACTGGATTTGAGTTGCGGTGTTTTAAATCAGCTCTTGATTCGTCAGCCAGCGGCCAAGTCAAAAAAACTCTTTAAGGCGCTGAAGCAAGGTGATGTGGTATCCGTGGGTGCTGTATCCCTCTCCTCTAAAAAAGTGGCTGCTGAGCAGAGTGCAGCCAAACAAGAAGAGGGTGCCTCGGCAGATCAGGATCATAAAATTTCTCTGTCCGTTGCGCTGGATTACAGTGAATTCCGAGGCCCGGGCTTTAGCCACCCACTGTTTTTGGATGCACTAAAAGGCATGTTGCATCAGATTGCGACGACCATGCGTGCTAAGCAAGATCTCAATATCATGACCAATGAGGCCGGTGCAATGCTGGTGCATAAGCCGGGGGTTGTGAAGTTAGACGATCAATATAATGTCATGGTGCTGTCAGTAGAGCCGGTCAGGAAAAGCGCCTTAGTGCTGAAGTTGATGTTTGTTGATCCAAGTCAGTATGAAGCGGTTAGACGCGAAGAGGAATAAGCTATTGCAGGGTTTATAAAAAAGCCGAGTCAGCGACTCGGTTTTTTTGTTTTATGCCGCTGTAGGAACTTGCTATGCAAGCGAACAGGCATCACCTCCAGCTTGGCCGAATCATTGCGGCAGTTAGTGCACTGTCGATAAATCGATCATCTCTTTGGCGTGGGCCAGCGTTTGTTTGGTGAGTTTTTCCCCTCCGAGCATGCGAGCAATCTCTGTAATTTTCGCTTCGCCGTTTAATTCAGTTAGTTCTGTTTGAGTGTTGTTGCCGCTGCTGTACTTATGAACTTGTAGGTGCTGGTGCGCCTTGCTGGCCACCTGCGGTAAATGGGTTACACAAAGCACCTGTCCTTGGGCTCCCAATGAGCGTAATAGCTGCCCGACAATGTCGGCAGTGGCGCCACCAATACCGACATCCACTTCATCAAATATCAGTGTGGGAATTGTCGAGCTTTGAGCGGTGACAACCTGAACGGCCAGGCTGATGCGAGAGAGTTCACCGCCAGAGGCGACCTTGTTAAGAGACTTGTGGGCTTGACCCGGATTGGTGCTGATTAAAAACTCAACGGTGTCAAAACCACTGGGGGTGGGCTGACTGTTGTTGGTGTTGAGTTCAATGGTGAAGCTGGCGCTCTTCATGGCCAGCTTTTGCAGCTGTTCATTAACGCGATCGATGAGTTTTTTTGCGGCCTGCTGTCTTTTCCTGGATAGTTTGTTAGCGGTGCTGCTGAAAGAAGTGTGCGCCGCTTCAGTCTCCTTCAGTAGCTGGTCTAAACGGGCGTCGCCGCCATCTACCTGCTCCAGCTCTTCTTGTAGTCTTGCGTGAAAACTTAATAATGTTTCTGGCTGAATTCGGTGCTTGCGGGCAATCTCGTAGGCGCTGCTCAAGCGATCTTCTACTTCTTTTAGGCGTTGTGGGTCCAACTCGAATGAGTCCATGTGGCTGCGTAACTCAGCTTGAGCTTCATTCAATTGTACCTGTGCTTCTATCATAAGCGCTTCGGCATTACCGAGGCTGGCGGGCTTATCGTCTATGTCGCCAAGTTTGTGTACGGCCTGTTGGAGTAGCTGCAATATTCCAGATTCTTCATCTTCACACAGTTGCGAGACTTGCTGTGTGTTGAGCAAGATCTCTTCGGCGTTGGCGAGTTGTCGTTGTTCGGCTTCCAGCGATGCCAGTTCACCTTTTTCCAGTGCCAGGGCGTCCAACTCTTGAGCCTGGTAGCGCAGCAGTTGTGCGCGTGCGTTCATCTCTTCGAAATTGTCGCGGGCCTGGGTGAAGAGGTTGTGTTTGTGCTGCCAGTCTCGAAACTGCTCTTTGCAGGTTTTGGCAAGGTCTTGGTTGTTGGCAAAGTCATCCAGTAGGCGGCTGTGAGTCTCTTTTTTGAGCAGTGATTGATGCTCGTGTTGGCTGTGTATATCAATCAGCATCTCGCCCAGTTCACGAAGTTGCTGTAGCGGGGCAGCCTGACCATTAATAAAGCCACGGGAGCGACCTTCTTTGGTGATGACTCTGCGCAATAGGCATTCGCTATCTTGTTCAAGTTCGTGTTGTTTAAGCCAATCGCGTGCGGTTGGGATGTTGCTGATGTCAAAGCTGGCGCATATATCCGCTTTATCTTGTCCGGCTTTTACCAGATCGCCAGCGGCTCTATCGCCAAGCGTGAGGCCGAGGGCGTCGAGCATGATGGATTTGCCAGCACCGGTTTCGCCAGTCAGTGCGGTCATGCCCTGATTGAGCTCCAGTTCCAGCGTCTGGACTAGTGTGAAATTCTTTATGCTCAGATGGGTCAGCACGGTTGGCCTCCTCGATCAAAAATACCAATACATGTTTATTTATACAGTAGTTTTTGTGAGCGTGCCACCTTTTGTAGGTAAAGGCGGCATTAATCCTTGAATGTGCTGCGAACGTCCCCATATAGGCAGCATCAGTAAGGTTAATTGAACGATTTAATGGAGGTTTGGCGTGTCAGACGAACAACAACCAAAACCAGAAGATGTGGTGGAAGAGCAAAAAACGAGTGCTGGTGAGCAACAGGAGCATGAGGTGGAAGTTGAGCTGGCAGAGTCTGTTGATGAAGCTCAGTCTAAAATTGATAGCTTGTCCGAGCAGTTGGTAGAGGCTAAAGATCATGTTTTGAGGTCTCATGCTGAAGCTCAAAATGCACGGCGCCGTGCGGATCAGGATGTGGAAAAAGCGCATAAGTTTGGTCAGGAGAAGTTAGTGGCCGATCTATTGCCTGTGGTGGACAACCTGGAGCGTGCTCTGGCTTCTATTGATCAGGAAAATGAAACCTTGAAGTCGATCATTGAGGGCATTGAGCTGACGCTGAAATCTTTCTCCGACACATTGGTAAAGCACAAGGTTGAGGTGATTGATCCGGTCGGTGAGCCGTTTGACCCTCAGTTCCATCAGGCGATGACGATGATACCAAGCCCCGATGCTGAGCCTAACTCTGTTATTGAGGTGTTCCAGAAAGGTTATACCTTGCATGGCCGTTTGGTGCGTCCGGCCATGGTAGTGGTATCTAAAGCTCCTTAATAGGAGCGCTTTTAGCAGAAAAAATATGAAATTGGGGTTGAAAAGAAACTGTCAGCGCCAATATAGGAAATAACACATTGTAAATGTCTCGGTTGGTTTTAATGGCCGTGATGATTAAATTTTTAGTTTATGTTTTTTAGTTTATGACAAGTCGCCACAACTGTTTGGCGCACATTGAAAATTTGGAGATAGATCCATGGGTAAAATTATCGGTATTGATTTGGGCACCACTAACTCTTGTGTGTCCGTATTGGAAAACGGCAAGAGCAAAGTAATTGAGAACTCTGAAGGCGATCGCACTACGCCGTCAATTGTTGCGTTTTCAGACGACAATGAAATTCTTGTCGGCCAGAGCGCTAAGCGCCAGTCTGTGACCAATCCAACTAATACTTTGTTTGCGATTAAGCGTTTGATCGGTCGTAAGTTCGCCGATGACGTTGTGCAAAAAGACATCAGCATGGTGCCATACAAAATTGTGGCAGCCGATAACGGTGATGCATGGATAGAGGCAAAGGGTGACCAAAAGGCTCCGCCGCAGATCTCTGCTGAAGTATTGAAGAAAATGAAGAAGACCGCTGAAGACTATCTTGGCGAAGCAGTCACCGAAGCCGTTATTACCGTTCCAGCTTACTTTAATGATTCACAGCGTCAGGCAACGAAAGATGCCGGTAAGATCGCTGGTCTGGAAGTTAAACGTATTATCAACGAGCCAACCGCTGCTGCACTGGCATACGGTATGGACAAAGCCGAAGGCGATCGCACCGTAGCGGTATACGACTTGGGTGGCGGTACCTTCGATATCTCAATTATTGAAATTGCCGATGTTGACGGCGAGCACCAGTTCGAAGTGCTGTCGACCAACGGTGACACCTTCCTGGGTGGTGAAGATTTCGATATGCGCTTGATCGAGTACCTGGCCGCAGAATTTAAGAAAGAAAACGGCATTGATCTGCACAACGATCCATTGGCACTACAGCGTCTGAAAGAAGCGAGTGAGAAGGCCAAAATTGAGCTATCGTCTGCGCAGCAGACCGAAGTGAACTTGCCGTACATTACGGCTGATGCCACAGGTCCTAAGCACTTGGTTGTTAAGATGACCCGCGCCAAGTTGGAATCATTGGTTGAAGAGTTGGTGGCTCGTACATTGTTACCACTGAAGACTGCTCTGGCTGATGCAGATTTGTCTACTGGCGAAATTGACGATGTAATTTTGGTGGGTGGTCAGACTCGTATGCCACTGGTTCAGAAAAAAGTAGCTGAGTTCTTTGGTAAAGATCCACGTAGAGACGTTAACCCGGATGAAGCGGTAGCCATGGGCGCTGCTATTCAGGGTGCGGTACTGGCCGGTGACGTTAAAGACGTATTGTTGTTGGACGTATCCCCGTTGACTCTCGGTATCGAGACAATGGGTGGTGTTGCCACTGCATTGATTGAGAAGAACACTACGATTCCTACTAATAAGTCACAGATTTTCTCAACCGCTGAAGACAACCAGGGTGCTGTAACCATTCATGTTGTTCAGGGTGAGCGTAAGCAAGCCTCTGGTAACAAGTCACTGGGTCGTTTTGACTTGTCTGATATTCCACCAGCACCACGTGGCATGCCGCAAATTGAAGTGACCTTTGATATTGATGCTAACGGTATCTTGCACGTAGGCGCGAAAGATAAGGCGACGGGTAAAGAGCAGTCCATCGTAATTAAGGCTAACTCTGGTCTTTCTGATGAAGAAGTTGAGCAAATGGTTCGCGATGCCGAAGCTAACGCTGAAGCGGATAAGGCGTTCGAAGAATTAGTTGTAGCTCGTAATACTTTGGACGGTTTGATTTCTGCCACTCGCAAGACTTTGGAAGAGGCTGGTGACAAGGCGACTGACGAAGAAAAAGCCACTATTGAAGCTGCGCTGACTGAAGCTGACGAAGCGGTTAAAGCTGACGATAAGGCAGCGATGGAAGAGGCGACTACTAAGTTGACTGAAGCCTCTACTGGCCTGGCGCAGAAATTGTACGCTGAGCAGGCGCAAGCGGCTGAAGCTGCTGGTGCAGGCGCCGGGGCAGAGCAGGCGCAACCAGAAGCGGACGACAGTGTTGTTGATGCTGAGTTTGAAGAAGTTAAAGAAGACGACAAGTAAGTACTGACGATAACTATCGCCAGAGGCTACTGACACGGCTGCCAGTTCCTGAGGCAGCCAGTGTACCTGCATCCATGTAGGCAACGGGAGACGTGAGACGCAGGCTCGAAAAGAGGCTGTATCTTCCGTTTCCCGTCTGGCGTTTAGTCTTAGCTAAAAAATATGAGTTTGGCTTTATTGTCATGCTTGCTTAAACCCACAGAATTTGAAGTATTACCCCATGTCAAAACGTGATTATTACGAAGTGCTTGGAGTGGCCAAAGATGTTTCAGGTAAAGACCTGAAAAAGGCCTACCGCCGTGTCGCTATGAAGTTTCACCCGGATAGAAACCCGGGCGATAAAGAAGCAGAAGAGCAGTTCAAGGAGGCCAGTGAGGCTTACGAAATCCTTTCCGATGAGCAAAAGCGCGGCGCATACGACCAGTTTGGTCATGCGGGCGTTGATGGTCAGGGTGGCATGGGCGGCGGCCAGGGTTTTGGTGGCGGCGGCTTTAGCGATATCTTCGGTGATGTGTTTGGTGACATCTTCGGTGGGGGTGGTGGCGGAGGTCGCGGACGTGGCGGCCCTGCACGTGGCTCCGACCTGCGTTATACCTTAGATCTGGATTTAGAGGATGCCGTTAAAGGCACCACCGTTAAAATTCGTGTGCCGACTCTGGTGTCTTGTAAGCCTTGTGATGGTACGGGTGCCAAGAGTGGCTCTAAGCCTAGTTCTTGTTCAACCTGTGGTGGTGTCGGTCAGGTGCGTATGCAGCAGGGTTTTTTCTCTGTTCAGCAAACTTGCCCAACTTGTCGCGGTAAAGGTTCTGTCATTAGTGACCCATGTGGCGAATGTCACGGCCAGGGTCGTATTGAAGAGACTAAAACCCTTTCGGTTAAAGTGCCTCCGGGTGTGGACACGGGCGACCGTATTCGCCTGAGTGGTGAGGGTGAGGCTGGAACTGACGGTGGCCCTACGGGTGACTTGTATGTGCAGATGGATGTGCGTGAACACAAGATTTTCCAGCGTGAAGATAAACATCTTCATTGCGAAGTGCCTGTCAGTTTCGTGGATGCGGCGCTCGGTGGTGAGATTGAAGTGCCAACCCTGGATGGTCGGGTAAAGCTCAAGGTGCCTGCCGAGACGCAAACCGGCAAGCTGTTTCGTCTGCGCGGTAAGGGCGTGAAGCCTGTGCGTGGTGGTTCTCAGGGTGATTTGTTGTGTCGTATCGTAATCGAAACACCGGTTAATTTGTCGTCTAAGCAAAAAGAGTTGCTCAAAGAGTTTAAAGCGTCGGTAAAGGGCGATAAGCATTCACCAAAGCAGAGTAATTGGTTTGAGGGGATGAAGAGCTTTTTCGGTGACATGAAACTCTAGAGTGCGCTAAAAATGCACTTTTACCCCTCTGGCTTCATCGCCTAAGGGCGCCTACTGTTGGCGGCGGTGTGCTCCCTCAGTCACATATTGGCTATATGCTCCTTCGGTGCGCGCACGGCCTCTTCGCCAGAGGGCAAAAATTACTATTTTTAGTCGCGCTCTAGCAGTTAAGATAGACTTGGAAGCTGAAATTCTTTGGCGGGTGAGACTTTGTGTCATCTGCGGCGATATAAATAAAGAGAAAAGAAGATGGTACGAGTTGCAGTTACCGGCGCGGCCGGTCGTATGGGAAAAACCCTGATTGAAGCTGTTAGCCTAAACCCTGATGTTGAGCTGACGGCTGCGCTTGAGCGTCCGGAGAGTTCTCTGTTGG
>JAUVQU010000058.1 GCA_030597965.1 Cellvibrionaceae bacterium | reverse complement strand
CGCCCAGTGACTCAATCGCTTCTATTTGGCACGGAAGGATATTCAAAATACTGCTGTCGGCTGCCTTTGACAGGGCAATACTGATGTCTTTTGCGTTCAAGCGTATACGCACCGCATCACCTATAATGAGTGATTGCTGCGGCAGACGCAGGGTTATCCCACCGGCATCAATGCAAGACAATCCAGGCTCAAGTGATTCAACCACTGAGCCCCGCAACAGCGAAAAGGGTTCGTGAGAAATATCAGCTAACACCTTCTGATCGGCCAATACTTCTTGCAACTCACCCTGAGACTTAACCTGTCCTTGCTCTAACACCACCACATAATCCGCCAGACGCACCAATTCCTCAGTACTGTGGGTTACATAGATAACGGGTATCTTTATTTCGGAGCGAAGGCGCTCTAGATACCCTAAAACCTCCTGCTTACGAGAGAAATCCAGGGAAGCCAAAGGCTCATCAAGCAGCAACAACTGAGGCTGTGTAAATAATGCACGGGCAATCGCTACTCGCTGACGCTCTCCGCCAGACAGCTGCGCAGAATAGCGCCCCATCAAAGATTGGATGTCCAGCAGCTCAATGATGTGCTGTTGCGCCGCCTCACCCATTAGTGGCTGAGCTGCACGAGTTCTTTTAGCCGCATACTGAAGGTTCTGCTCAACCGTCAGATGCTCAAACAAGCTGGCCTCCTGGAACACATAACCCAGCGGACGCTTATGGGCTGGTAAAAACTGATGTTGCGACTGCCAAACATCACCGGCTACTGTCAGATCGCCATGGGCAGACTTTTCTAACCCCGCCACCGCTCGCAACAGGGTTGTTTTACCCGACCCCGAGCGACCAAACACAACAGTAATGCCACTGGAGGGAAGCGCTAAGTTCACACTGAGATCAAACTCACCCTGGCTCAAATTTAAGTGAATCGCTATTTCAGAGGCCATTTAACCCTCCAAAATTCTGGCTGGATTTCGGCGACCGCCTATTCATGCTATACACCAAACTTAAGACCACAAAGGAGAACAACAACATAACCGCCGAGAGCACATGGGCAGAGCGGTAATTCATGGATTCCACATGCTCGTAGATCTGAACCGAAACCACCTGAGTCACCTCGGGGATATTGCCGCCCACCATCAGCACGACACCAAATTCGCCGACGGTGTGCGCGAACCCCAATACCGCAGCAGTAATAAAGCCGGATTTAGCCAGCGGTAATAACACCGAGAAAAAACGATCCCAAGGCCCCGCGCCTAAAGTCGCCGCCACCTCTAAAGGCCGGGGGCCTAGCGACTCAATTCCATTTTGAATCGGTTGCACCACAAAAGGCAGGGAATAGAAAACAGAAGCCACCACTAAACCCCAAAAGCTAAACGCCAGCGAGCCTAAACCCAGGCTATAAGTCAGCTGACCTATAGGGCCTTCAGGGCCCATCGCCAACAACAAATAAAAGCCCAAGACACTGGGTGGCAACACTAATGGCAAGGCGACTACTGCCGATACGACACCGCGAAACGGTGAGCGAGTACGCGCCAACCACAGAGCTAAGGGCGTACCCAGCACCAATAGGATCAGCGTTGTGGTGGTCGCTATGCGCAGGGTTAACCACAGCGCCGCAACATCCGATTCAGACAACTCCATTATTCACTTCCAACTGATATCTATTCATCGTTAGGGGTTAGATAACCGTAACTGGCAATCACCTTTCGGGCTTCTTCAGATTTTAAAAACGCCAGAAACGCGCTCGCTGCCGGATTCGATTCAGCCCGCTTGAGCAATACAGCTTGTTGGCGGATAGGTGCATGCAATGACGGCGAAACAGCCCAGCCAGCCCCTACATTATTTTGTTTTTTATTCGACTGAATTTGCAGCCACTGAGAACGCGCAATAAACCCAAACTCCACATTGCGGCTGGCAACAAACTGCAGTGTCTGTGCAATATTCTCACCCCTAACGAGCTTTGGCTCAACCGCAGGAACTAAATCCAGCGCAGTTAACACCTCCATAGCTGCCACTCCATAAGGCGCCAGACGAGGATTAGCAATAGCTAACCGAGAAAACTGCTGATTTTTCAGACGCTGCAGCAACATTCGCTCGTCCTGCATTACGGGGGACCACAACACCACTTGCCCTACAGCATAGGTAAAAATTGATGAGGGCTCAGCGAATCCGGCCTCCACCAAATAGGCAGGCTTTTCATCATCCGCAGAAAGAAACACATCAAAAGGCGCTCCTTGCGTAATTTGAGCGAGTAACTTACCCGAAGAAGCCAGCACCAGCCGCACATCTATTTTTGTGCGCTGCTCAAAGTCAGCCATTAACACCTTAGCAGGCGCAGAGAAATTACTGGCCACGGCTACGGTAAGCGTATCGGACGCGCGCGCACACACAGGGAGCAACCCTGCCAGCAAGAGCCACCAAAATAAAAGTTGTCGAAAAACCAAACTCATACTCACCATCAGTTATTCACAAATACATTGAACAGTTTGTCGTATAAGCTGTGGATAAACAGCCACAACCCCAGCGCTCAGTATCTTTAAGCAAGGCGGTTATTTTCTCACCAGCAAGCACAGACTGTCATGCTTTATCTTGCCTCTAAGAATCTTTGCATAATAAACCTTTAATTATGCGGCTTTATGCTTCTTGGGTTAGTATTTAATCTTTAGCAAGGTAAAATGGTTCACCGTGTTAAATAATTACAGCCATTACACAAAATTGGTCTCGTATGCCTAGCAACATACCAAAAGAAAGAATATCAGCAGCGCTCCGCCAAGGAGAGTTCATTACGCTGCGACCCAGCCGGGGAATGGCGCAGTCTGATGTGTACCTTGTGACTGTTGACGACCATAAAATAGTGGTGAAGGATTTCAATGAACGCCACCCTATCGCTAGAACCTTAATGTGTCGCACGTTAATCAAACGAGAGATTGGCGTTCTTGATGCACTGGCCGACACGCACCTAGTACCAGCAACTTATGGTTATCTCGATAACTACAGTTTTGCGATGGAGTTTTTAGACGGAGTGAGCCCCGACAGGGAAAATGCCGGGCAATGGCCTGCCGCCTTTGCACAAACTCAAGCTTTTCTGGAAATTTTTCATGATCGTGGCTTTTCCCATAATGACTTTCGCCGTGACAACATTTTAATTTTGGACAATGGTGGCGCACGCTTTTTTGACTTTGCCTCCGCCATCAGAAAGCCTCAGCGCATTAAGTGGTTATTTTTCCCAAAAACTCTCTTAGTGGTGTATTTACAGCGCTTAGACCGGATTGGCTTAATTAAGATGAAAGCCGACCTTACCGGGGAAGACCTCAGCGCGAAAGAACAACAACAGGGACAAAAACCCTGGCTGGTTCGTGTACTCCGAGATTTCTGGAAAAAATACATCAACAACCCTATTCTGCGGCGGTTTAAATAAAAGACGCTTGAAATAACACGCTATCCCGTAGCCCCACGACACCACCCACTTGGCATACCTATGAACACTGACGCACCCACCACGCTCGACTGCGCCTTTGGACAATTTCAACTGGAACGCTTCCCAAAAGCTAAGCGCAACAGCGGCCGACAGGAACCATTGCGCGCCTGGGATGCGGCCGATGAATATTTGCTCAAGCATGTGGCCGAATTAGAACTGAACGGACCATCAAACATCGCCATCATTAATGACGGCTTTGGCGCACTCGCTGTGGCACTGAATACATTCAGCCCACAATCCCTTGGCGATTCTTATATTGCCCAAGCCGCGTGCCTGCAAAACCTTAGTGCCAATGAACTACCGGCCAGTCACGTATCCTTGCTTCATTCACTTGAAGCACCTAAAGAAAAATTAGATTATCTATTTATTAAAGTGCCCCGAACATTATCGCTGTTAGAAGATCAGCTCTATCGATTACGCTCTGCAATTACAGAAAAGACAGTGATTGTCGCCGCGGGGATGGTAAAAAATATTCACAACAGCACCATAGCTCTGTTTGAGAAGATCATTGGGCCCACACATACATCACTCGCCAAGAAAAAAGCACGCCTGATTTTTTGCCAGCCTCAACCTCAACACTGGCAGGGTGAATCGCCCTACCCCAGCTATTATCCATTGGAAAATACAGCTTATACATTGAGTAATCACGCGGCCGTTTTTTCGCGCGCCAGCTTGGACATCGGCACTCGCTTGCTACTGGAACATCTGCCGGAAAGCACAGGCGCACAAACCATTATTGATATGGGTTGTGGCAATGGTGTGATCGGCATTTTAACCGCCGAGAAGAATCCCAACGCCAAATTGGTCTTTACCGATGAATCGTTTATGGCGGTTGCCAGTGCACAAGAAAACTTTGACACTATTTTCGGGCAGACAAGGGAAGCTGAGTTTCACGTTGATAATTGCCTGGAGAAACAACCCGATAACAGCGCCGAAGTTATTTTGACGAACCCCCCGTTTCACCAGCAGTCGACCATCGCCACACACATTGCACGTCAGATGTTCAGCGATTCTAAGCGTGTATTAAAACAAGGCGGTAAGCTTTGGGTGATTGCTAATCGTCACTTAGGCTATGAACAGCTACTGAAGCGCATGTATGGCAGCTGCATCACTGTGGCGGCCAATAAAAAATTTGTCGTACTGCGCGCCACCAAACGTTAACTCACTGTACAACCTCTACAAAACTGTAGGGGTACCCTTTAGTCTCGATAGATCGTTTCGATCAAATGAAACCCAAACTGCGTTTTAATAGGCCCATGCACCGTCAATATAGGCTTTTTGAAAACCACCTGATCAAATGCTTTCACCATCTGCCCCGGGCGAAACTCCCCAAGATTCCCGCCTGCCTTGGCCGATGCACACGTCGAGTGCTTTTTAGCCAGCGTGCCAAAATCTGCACCTTTCGCTAATTGTTGCTTGAGCTTTTCAGCCTCACTTTTTGTTTTAACCAAAATATGACGCGCCATTGCCACTGGCATAACTTTTACTCCAACAAATCAAATAACCCAGCTGAAACTTGCGACTCTGCTGATTTTCCGTACAATCGCCATCACTTTATATCCCGCTCATCTTAACGCATAGCGTATGAGCCAATAAACCCAAGGTAGAAAGATGTTTTTTAAAGTTATCCGCTTTGTATTGGGCAATATTATTCTGCTGGTTGATAAACTCACGCAGCCACGCCCCCAAAAACGCAGCAAATCAGCTCAAACGGAAGTATTGGAATCCGTGTCTAATTGGTCGCTTTATCAGTTTAAAGCCTGCCCTTTTTGCGTAAAAACACGCCGAGCCATGCGTCGTCTAAATTTACCCATCACAACGGTTGACGCAAAAAAAGACCCCTACCGCCAGGAGCTAATCACACAGGGTGGCTCACTAAAAGTACCTTGCTTGCGTATAGAGAAGGGCGATCAAGTAGAGTGGATGTATGAATCCAGCGAGATCATTGCTTACTTGGAAAAACGCTTCGCGTAGCACTTATTAAGGTGAGGCAACGCAGATAGCGATCGAACGTACTAGAGCACCATATCCACTGCACGGAAGATCGCCCGTGCCTTATTCATGGTTTCTTTCCACTCCAAACGTGGTTCAGAGTCTGCCACTACGCCCGCACCCGCCTGCACATAAAGCATATTGTCTTTAATCACCGCAGTACGAATAGCAATGGCGGTATCCATATTACCATTCCACGACAGGTAACCCACGGCGCCACCATAGATTCCACGCTTTTCACTTTCCAGTTCGTCAATGATTTCCATGGCGCGAATTTTGGGTGCTCCACTGAGCGTGCCCGCTGGTAATGCGGCTCGCAGTACGTCCATGGCGCTCACATCGTCACGTACCTGGCCGGTTACATTGGAAGTGATATGCATAACGTGGGAATAACGTTCAACGACCATTTTATCGGTCAGCTTCACCTCACCGATTTTAGCCACCCGGCCTACGTCGTTGCGACCTAAGTCAATCAGCATTAAATGCTCTGCTATTTCTTTAGGATCATTCACCAACTCTTGCTCAAGCGCCAAATCTTCTTCTTCCGTGTGACCTCGACGGCGTGTACCCGCAATGGGGCGTACAGTGACTTCGCCATCTTCAAGGCGCGCTAAAATTTCTGGGCTGGAGCCAACGACATGGTGATCACCCAAATCCAGAAAGTACATATAGGGTGATGGGTTTAAGCTGCGCAACGCACGGTATAAGTTCAACGGCTCGGCATCAAACGGAATGGATAAACGCTGTGAGACCACTACCTGCATGGCATCGCCTGCGAACACATAATCTTTAATGGTGTTCACTGCCCGATGGAACCGATCTTCACCAAAGCTGGAATTAAATTCCCCCTCGCGAACGCTTTCACCAGCCAACTTCATTGGCGCAGTTGCGGGTGTCGCTTCATACAAGCGCTGCTCTAATTCATCCAGGCGTTTTACCGCGCCCTCATAACCCTCAGCTTCTGGGTCGGCCTGTACAACAAGAATTAAGCGTCCAGCCAGATTATCGAACACCAACACTTCATCCGAAACCATAAGCAAAATATCGGGGGTGCCTATTGTGTCCTCTGGCATTGTCGCTTTCAGTCGCGGTTCTACATAACGCACACAGTCATAACCGAAATAACCGACCAGTCCACCATTAAAGCTCGGCAGACCTTCAACTTCCGCCGCTCTATAACGCGCTTTAAATTCTTCAACAAATTCAAGGGCGTCGGTGCGCTCATGGGTTTCAACTACTTCGCCGTCAGTTTCGATGGTAATAGTTGGGCCGTATGCCTTCATGACCGTACGCGCAGGCAAACCAATAATAGAATAACGCCCCCACTTTTCACCGCCCTGCACCGACTCAAACAGATAAGAGTACTGTCCCTGAGCAAGCTTTAAATAACTGGAAAGAGGCGTGTCGAGATCAGCCAATACTTCGCGCACAACCGGTATACGGTTGAAGCCTTGATCGGCCAATTGAGAAAATTCAGCGGGGGTCATGATGCGTCCTTAAATGTGTACTTCTATGAGTTGGTGATGTATCGCTGGGCGGGCTCTATTAAGGTAATTCCACGCTCACGCGAACAGGGCGTACTAACAACGCCATCGCCAGCTACACACCGCTGTAATGTTAAAACAGCCAAAAATACTCACAAACACATCCAAATATTGATAACTTTAAAAAGGCAGGGTTAAGCTCCTGCTCAGAAGGTGGCTAGTGTAACCACTCACCGGCAAGCTGTACAGGCTGTGGCAGACAGAGGGGTGGTCCAGCCATTAGCTTTTATGGACAATAGGACACAAGCTAATCACAACGACAAAGAGAACGGCATGCTATCTCCTCATAACACTCAAAAGCCAACGTGGCATCTACTGTTTGCCATATTAATCACAACCTTGATGGTGGGATGCGCCTCCCTCAAAAAGGCCAGCAACTCAGACACGCTACCCATTCACCATGTCGTCCTAGTGTGGCTCAACGCTGACACGAGTGAAGAGCAACTACAGGCCGCCATTAATGCGACCTGGCCGCTGAATAACATTGATGGTGTGCACCATTTAAAGGTCGCACGCGCCCTGCCCAGCGACCGCAAGCTAGTGGACGACTCTTTTAGTTTTGGTATTACCATGACCTTTGAATCACAGGAAGTAATGCAAGCCTACCTCGAAGATCCAGCGCACATTCAATATTTAAAAGAACACATTAAGGGAAAAGCAGAAAAGGTCGTTATTTACGATTTCTAGGCAAACAACTCTATTTAAGTAAATAGTTGCTCTAGAGAATCACAGATAAAATCCGGTCTTTCTTCCGCTACTGGGCGACCGTGGTTATATCCATAGGTCACCGCCAGGCTCGCAACACCGGCCGCACGTGCCGCCTCAATGTCATTGCGGGAATCTCCAACCATCAACGCTTGATTCGCATTGAGACCAAACCGGTCTAACAAATATATAAGAGGCTGTGGGTGGGGCTTTTTCAACTCTAAAGAATCACCCCCCAGGTAATCTGAAAAATAAGAGTCGATACCCAAGTGCGACAACAAACGGGGCACAAACTCGACGGGCTTATTAGTGATAACAGCCAAGGTAACATCGGCCTCCTGCAATTTTTTTAAACACTGAAGAACACCCGGATAAAGGCCGGAAAATCGTCCGCTGATTGAGCGGTAATGCTTGAGGAATAATTGATGGGCGGCTTGCTGCTCAACCAAAGTCTGGCCCTGCAAAGCGTCAAAATTGACATCGATACGATTAGCCAGGGCCCGCTGCACCAATACCTGCGCACCATTGCCAACCCATTGCCGAACCTTTTCTTCACCCGCAGATTGACGAGACAAATCAGCCAACATGGCGTCAATAGCCGCGGCCAAATCAGGTACGCTATCCACTAACGTGCCATCGAGATCAAACATCACTAAGCGAGGCAGGCCACCAAAATGCTGGTGTAGCTGCCGAGAAAGATTTGCCATAAAGGAGGGGAACCGAGAGTTTAAGCCTTAGCGAGCTCTTCACGCATGGCATCAATGGCAGCTTTATAGTCATCTTTGCCATAAATAGCTGAGCCAGCCACGAAAGTATCTGCACCAGCCGCAGCAATCTCACGAATATTATCAACCGTAACACCGCCGTCGATTTCCAGGCGAATAGGCAAACCAAGCGCATCGATCGCTGCTCGAGCTTCACGCAATTTATCGAGCGTATAAGGAATAAACTTCTGGCCACCAAAACCAGGGTTTACCGACATGAGCAACAACATATCCAACTGAGGTAACACATGCTTTATGGATTCAAGTGACGTTGCCGGGTTGAGCACCAGCCCGGCCTTACAGCCCGCCTGCTTAATCAACTGAATAGAGCGATCTACATGGCGAGAGGCTTCGGGATGAAAGGTGATGTAATCGGCACCCACATCGACAAACTGGCCAATCAAGTCATCAACCGGCTCCACCATCAGATGCACATCGACCGGCGCGGTAATACCGTAGTTACGCAGCGCTTTACAGACCATCGGCCCGATAGTGAGATTAGGCGCGTAGTGATTATCCATGACGTCAAAGTGCACAATGTCGGCACCAGCATTCAGTACCGCTTCCACTTCTTCCCCCAAACGCGCGAAATCCGCAGCCAATATAGAGGGGGCAATTTTAAATTCTTGTTGCATGGAACACCTTTGAGTCAGGATTGGTTAAAGTGTGTGCATTCTACTGAAATTATTGACCTGCTCCCAGCAGCATCACAGCTTATAAAGTACTTAATAATTGCTGGTCCAAATCGGCCAAACGCTCAGGCGTGCCAATATCCCACCAGTCACCAGAATAAAATTCCCCCGTGATGCGCTCTTTGGCAATAGCTGCATCAAACACCTCGCGCAATGCAAAGCATTCGCGTCGCTGTGGATACTCAGACACCAGCTGTGGACGCAATAAACTGATGCCACTGAATGTTAACCCCTGACTTCGCTGACCCCTAACAACGACACGCCCGCCCGCCAGATCAAAATCACCTGATTCTCGGTAGACAGGATTAGACACCATGACAAAGTGTGCCTGGGTATTTTCATCTAAGGAAAACTGAAACAGTCGCTGCAGAGGGTAATCGCACCAAACATCGCCATTAATCAGTATAAAAGGCTCATCGCCCAGCAGAGATAATGCCTGGTTAATAGCCCCCGCCGTCTCTAAAGGTTGAGGCTCTTTCGAATAGGTAATGCGTAAATTCCAACGGGAGCCATCACCCAGTACCGAGCAAATCTGTTCGCCCAGGTAGGCAATATTGATAACAACGTCTTTAACGCCCGCATCGCGCAAACGCTCCAGCTGATAAACAATTAAGGGCTTATCCGCAACGGTCAGCAGCGGCTTTGGGGTGTGATCGGTCAAGGGGCGCATACGTTTACCCTCGCCGGCCGCAAGAATCATGGCTTTCACGGCTGTTCGCCCGGAATAAGATCGCCTGCAGTACGGTCCCCTGCAACACGGTAGTCGCTGTACCAGTCTTGCTGCTCACACAGCGGCAACAACTTTTCGATAAACCAATCGTGAAAAATATCCAGCTCCACATAGTTATCGGACACTTCCAACACGTAGCGAATCACCAGCGGCAAATCATTGAGATAACCAGGCTTGCCATCGCGCAAGTACAAGCGGGAGAAGATCCCCAAGACTTTAATATGACGCTGCAGGCCCATCCAATCGAACCAACGCAAAAAACGCGGGTGCGAAACCGGCGCCATTAATCCAACCTCAACGGCCATATTGCCATAACTTAACGCCCAGCGTTCCACCTGTTCCGGCGGCCAACGCACGTAGCAATCTCTGAGCAAGGAAACTAAATCGTAGGTAATAGGGCCGCGCACAGCGTCTTGAAAATCGATTACACCCGGGGCATTACCTTCACGGAAAATCAGATTACGGCTGTGATAATCTCGATGCACCCAAACCTGTGGCTGTCGCAATGCCTCATTTTCAAGCTGCTGGTAAAGACCCTCCAACATGACGCGTTCTTTATCATTCAGCTCATAGCCTAACAACTGAGGAATAAACCAGTCTTCAAGCAAACGCATTTCATCACGCAGACGCTTGGCATCGTAATCATCCAGCGTAATCATGTCGCTGGCATCAGCGGTAGGAATAGTAGTGAGCGGGCATTGCTGCAAGCGCAACAAGGTCATCATGGCCTCGCCATATAAAAGATCAACACTCTCTACGCTCAACTCATTGCAGTAAAGGGCATCACCAAAATCTTCCAGCAGTAAGAAACCACGGTCAAAATCAGCCGCGACAACATCCGGCGTATGCACACCCTGCTCCCTAAGATAGCGCGCAATAGCCACAAACAACGGATTATTTTCAAACTCGGGGGGGGCGAGTACCGCCAACAAAGCAGGCTCTGTTGATACTCGAAAATAACATCTAAACCCCGCATCACCGCCCAGCGGTATCAACGCCAAGGGTGCGGTCAATGACCAACTGTGAGCCGTTAATTGTTCCTGGACCCATTCATGTAATGCTTGTGTACTTACCACCGTTGACCCTCGTCTGCGTATGACGACCTATGTAATCTATATATTAAGCGCCACTCTACCCGAAGCCCCCGCTGTGGCCAAGAAAGAAAGCGGTTAAAACAAGCCCCCTAAGCTGTGGCGCATCACCCACTTCCCAAGTAGAATTGACCCATTAAGAATATAAGCAAAGATTAGTGTGCCGAGTTCGTGGCGCTATCGACAATAAAAACAGACGAGTTATCCGCTCATGACTTTTAGGCATTCTTCCCTAGCGCCGAGCAATATATTGCGCCAACACATTGCTCGTATTATCAAGCCCCAAAAGACACATTTGCTACTAGCCTTAGGACTTTTGGCCGGGCAAGCTACAGCTGCCGATGACTCTCATTTTGAGTGGCGCTGCGACCCCAATGGTGGTGCATGGGAGTGTAAGGAAGTAGCCGTATCTGGCTCCAGTTATGATCGTCCCAAAAGAGTGACCAAAAAATCCACATCGCAAAGTAATACCAGCAATCGTCATGCAGTCGCAAAGCCAAGAAACCTTCCCGCTGCACAGGTTGATTGGGTGCAAGCGGAAGACTTAACCAGCGAGCAACGCATCAATATTGCGCAAGGGTGCTGCGGCCGTTATATCGAGCCTATCCGTGAAGACGCTGAGGGCCAGATACACCCAGGCGACGCGCCCCTAAGGATAGGCGCCAACAGCTCAGAAGTATTGCAAGACTCATTAGCAAAGTTCGAAGGCGATGTATTACTCACTCAAGGCTACCGTCAGCTACAAGCCGATAAGGCAGAACTGGACCAAAGCAACGATACAGCCAAACTCAGCGGTGACATCCGCTTGCGTGAACCCGGCATCCTAATCGCCGGCTCCGACATGCTCATGAACGTTGAAACTGGCACAGCCAAGATCAGTAATGCCAGCTTTTTAATACATGACAGCGGAATACGCGGGAATGCGGACTCACTCCAACAAACCGCCGACAACAAATTAATACTGGAAGATGGCTCATTCACCCAATGCGAACCTGACAGCAATGTTTGGCTGCTAAAAGGCAGCGAAATAAAAATCGATCAAAACGCAGGTCAGGGTACCGGCAAGCATGTTCGTCTGGAAGTGAAAGGCGTACCCATCTTCTACACCCCCT
>JAUVQU010000233.1 GCA_030597965.1 Cellvibrionaceae bacterium | reverse complement strand
GGAACCTCTAGCGGCTTCGGCCACCCACCCACGGCGATTAATATACGCTCTGCCGTGTACGACTTACCGGCGATAGAGACAGTATGCGCATCGATAAAAGATGCTTTGCCTTTTATTAGCTCTACGCCAGCGTCCGATAGGATATTGCCGTAGATACCATTTAAACGTTTTACTTCAGCGGTTTTGTTATCACGCAATTGTTGCCAGTTGAACGTAACTTCGCTTATATCCCAACCAAAACCTTTGGCTGCTTCTATTTCTTCGCTGACGTGCGAGCCATAGACAAACAACTTCTTTGGTACGCAGCCGACGTTGACGCAGGTGCCACCCAGGTAAGTATCTTCAGCAATAGCGACCTTGGCGCCATACTGTGCCGCCATACGACTTGCGCGAACACCACCGGAACCGGCACCAATAACAAAGAGGTCGTAATCGTATGACATGGGTTACCCTTGTAGTTTTTTATCTATTCAAAATAAGAGCGCCCGAATATCTTTTAGGGAGATAATCGGGCGCTCTTATGTTCATGTTAGCTAATCAGAAATTTAACCAATGCTGGTTTTTCCACCCATATACGGATGTAAAACGGCGGGAATAGAAACAGTCCCATCGGCCTGCTGGTGGTTTTCGAGCAGTGCCACTAAGGTGCGCCCTACCGCCAAACCAGAACCATTAACGGTATGAAGTAACTCTGGTTTACCTGTGTCCGAATTGCGGAAGCGCGCCTTCATGCGGCGTGCCTGGAAATCACGGAAATTACTGCAGGAAGAAATCTCACGATACTTCTCTTGGGATGGGATCCACACTTCAATGTCCAGGGTGCGTGCCGCTGAGAAACCCAAATCACCACCGCATAGGACAACGGTGCGGTAAGGTAGTTCTAAGGCTTGCAAAATAGCTTCTGCATGACCCGTTAACGCCTCAAGCGTTGCATCAGATTCTGATGGCTTAACAAACTGTACCAGCTCAACCTTTTCAAATTGATGCTGGCGAATCATACCGCGTGTGTCGCGACCGTGGCTCCCTGCCTCTGAACGAAAGCAAGGTGTGTGACAAGCGTACTTGATCGGCAGTTCGCCAGCGTCCTGAACAATCTGATTGCGCAGCACATTGGTTACAGGTACTTCCGCCGTAGGGATCAGGTATAACTCACGGTCGTCGGTGAGCTTAAACAGATCCTCTTCAAACTTGGGCAGCTGGCCTGTGCCATAGAGGCTTTCTTTGTTGACGATAAATGGCGTATTAATTTCTGTGTAGCCATGCTCGTCAATATGAGTATTAAGCATGAACTGCGCCAGAGCACGATGCAGTCTGGCAATATCGCCACGCATCACAGCAAAGCGAGAGCTGGTTAATTTGGACGCTGTATCAAAGTCCAATCCGCCAATATCAGCGCCCAGATCAACGTGATCTTTCACCTCAAAATCAAATACTCTTGGCGTGCCCCACTGACGAAGTTCAACATTGTCTTCCTCGTCTTTACCTTCGGGCACTTCTGCATCCGGTATATTTGGAATGCCGTTTAGCATGTTTTCCAGGCGAGACTGCACATTAGTCAACTGTTCTTCAGCTTTCTGTTTCGCCGCCTTTAAATCATTCACCTCTTGCAGTAAAGGTGCGATATCTTCACCGGCCGCTTTAGCTTTACCAATATTTTTTGCCCGCGTATTACTTTCCTGCTGGAGGCGCTCAGCTTCCTGCTGGGTGCTGCGCCTTTCCTGCTCAAGCGCTGAGATACTTGCGGCATCCAGTTCAAAGCCTTTTTTTAACAGTGCAGTGGCAACGTCTTCGATGTTGTCACGAATCAATTTTGGGTCGAGCATAATAAATAAAACCGTTTAAGAGATTAAAAAAGTTTGATGGCCAGTTGCATCCCAACAAGGACAGCTAAAATACAACTCACAATACTGGCTACAACATAGCCAATAGCGACGGCACCAAAGCCGCCTTGCCATAGTGTTACCGCATCCAACGCAAAAGTGGAAAAGGTAGTGAACGCACCGAGGAATCCGGCCATGATCAGTGGCCGCCATTCATCGGGCATAACGCTCTTGTCGACAATGGCTATGTAAAAAAAACCCATCAGCAAGGAGCCAAGTACATTAATTGAAAGTGTTGCCGTTGGAAAACGTCCACCGATAATCGGAAACAAATAAATACTGGTTCCATAACGAGCCATGGCACCTAAGGCACCACCTAATGCGACGGCCAACCACTGCATAAATATCCCTCTAATTTATGAGGCCTTATACAAAAGCCATTTTACTTTCATGCAGTGTTAAAAGCGTACTCAATCGGTCATTTATACTTATAAACTCCCTCTCTCCGTGCGCTTTCGCCTCACCTGAAAGCAAAATCATCTTCTGTATAAAGCCTCAATACTAGTATTAATCATCGTATCGACGCCAGGCACTCTGTTCATCAAGCTGTTTTAGCCTTTTAAGCTTATCGCTAATTTTAAGCTCTAAGCCACGCTCAACCGGTCGATAGTAATTCCGTGGTTCTATCTCTTTCGGGAAGTAACTCTCCCCTGCAGCGAAACCACCCGGCTGGTCGTGTGCGTATTTGTATTCAGCACCGTAATCCAAAGATTTCATCAACTGGGTCGGTGCATTGCGCAAATGCATCGGCACATCAGTACTGGGCAGCGATTTTACATCCGCCATGGCTTCGTTGAAAGCTTTGTATACCGCATTGCTCTTTGGGGCCGCCGCTAAGTAGGTAATCGCCTGGGCAATGGCCAGCTCCCCTTCTGGGCTGCCTAGCCTCTCCTGGGTCTCCCAGGCGTTAAGAGCAATCTGCAAAGCCCTTGGATCGGCATTGCCAATGTCTTCCGACGCCATACGCACAACTCGTCGAGCTACATACAATGGATCGCAACCACCATCGAGCATACGCGCCAACCAATACAGTGAACCATCAACAGATGAACCGCGCACTGATTTATGCAAAGCGGAGATTTGCTCGTAGAACACATCGCCGCCTTTATCGAAGCGTCGCACATCATGTTGCAAAATTTCCTGAATCGTTGCTTCGGTAACGAGCAGGTTACCTCCAACTTCATCAGCAAGATCAGATGCTATTTCTAAAAGGTTTAAAATCTTGCGTCCGTCACCATCCGCCGCGTGCGCCAAGGTTTCCAGCACACCTTCTTCGAGCTTAATATTACGATCAGCAAGGCCTCGCTCTGCATCGTTAAGTGCCTGTTGCGCCATCAGCAACAGTGATTCGACTGACAGACTTCTCAACACATAAACCCGGCAACGGGATAGTAAGGCGTTATTCAGGGAAAAGGACGGGTTCTCTGTGGTTGCCCCAATGAAAATGACCGTGCCATCTTCAACGTAGGGTAAAAATGCGTCCTGCTGTGCTTTATTGAAGCGATGCACTTCGTCCACAAATAAAATCGTATTACGGCCCGACTGCTGGTGAGCCTGCTGCGCATTGGCAACAGCGGCGCGTATCTCTTTTACGCCCGCCAATACGGCTGAGATAGTTTCAAAATTGGCGTCAGATACCTCGGCGATCATGCGGGCCATTGAAGTTTTACCCACACCGGGTGGCCCCCACAAAATCATGGAGTGCAACTGTTTACGCTCTACGGCTTCACGTAAAGGCTTTCCCTCGCCGAACAAGTGCTCCTGACCGATATAGTCGCTCGGACGTCTCGGGCGCATACGCGCCGCAAGTGGTTGCATTGGGGCCGATGTAAATAG
>JAUVQU010000098.1 GCA_030597965.1 Cellvibrionaceae bacterium | reverse complement strand
TTAACGGGCAAAAAATGCACAAAGAACGGGAAAATAGTGCCTAAATTTGCAATTTTTTATCAGCTCAAGTGAGCGTTGACGAATATCGGTAATTATTCAGACCTTCCTTAAGCTTTTCTTAAATACGGCAACGTATCCCCCACAAAGCATACGCATCTGAATTCAACCTGTAAGTCAGCCACCCTTTTTTGCAAACCTTTTACGCAGCTTAACTCTTCTTTAAGTTACTTAGGCTCAAGCTGCTTCTTTCGCCATGGGCAAAGCCAAAGCAGCGCCTTCACTGGCGGTCATTTTGAATCTGCCCTGTCGCTACCGCGGGCAGGTCATTTTCTATTAACTGAATAGAGCGCCAGAGTATGCACTTACTAACACTGATTAGAACAAACTATTATTTAAAAATAATGGCCCGTTTTGTAGAAAAAAGAATGAAGCGATTTTTACTCGGAGGTATACGGTATATCGTCAAAGCGCCTGCACCAGAAACCATTAATAACCTTGTGGGCATAGAAAAAATTCTCATTATTCGCCCCAATTTTCGTCTGGGCAACGCGCTAATCAGTACCCCTGTCATCGATGCTTTTCGTGAACGTTTTCCTTCCGCGCGCATAGATTATTTAGCGACGGATAAAACATGGCCACTGTTGCAGCAACGTCCTGTTGATCATTTTCATTTACTGTCGAGAACCGCCATTCTCCGTCCCTGGCAGTGCGTGACGCTATTACGACGCTTACGGGCACAACGCTATGATCTAGCGGTACAAGTGAGCGGAGGTTCAACGAGCGGCTTTATCGTGACCCGGTTAATAGGAGCACGGTACAGCATGGGTTCAGGTAAAGGTCACCAGCGCTGGTACAACATTGAGGCGGAAGGTAAGTCATCACATGCCTATGATGCCATCGTCAATTTGACACGCCCGCTCGGCGTTGCTTGCCATAATCGGCCACTGCTCCAGCTAACGGATCAGGAAGGCTATCAAGCCATGACGAAGATACGACAGCTATTCAGTCTGCATAGCGACCACTCATCAGATACAGACTTTATTGCGATCTTCGTAGGCGGGCATCAAAACAAACGTTGGCCGTTGGCATTTTGGCTAATGCTCATCGATGCCATGGAAGCCTGCAAAATACGTTATGTCGTTTTCCTTGGACCGGAGGAGTTTAGGCTTCTAGCCCCTATTGAGCAGCGCTTGATGTCATCACTGTATGGTAGCTTATGCCCGCCGCTTCCTATTCGTCACTTTGCCGCTGTTCTAGGGCGAGCGCGGTTACTCGTGACACCAGACTCAGGGCCTATGCACTTAGCGGCAGCACTCGATGTCGCCACCATTTCCCTAGTACGCCAGAAAAAATCACTCGCCTTCGTACCACGAGAAGCCTATGACACTATTCTGTGGCGCCCAGAGATCAGCACGGTAATAGACGCTATCAGCGCTAATCTTGACGGACAAAACGCAACCGCTCCCGTTCAACTGGCCTCGGCAACAAACCAACCAACACAGTGGGTTAGAACACCACCCAGCGCTGCCCCTTTGCATTCTAGCTACTGAATTAAAGCGCATAACTGTTCGTTAAGTTTTGCGCTTTACAGTGACCCTACTGTTACGTTATCGAGAGTACTGTCTTGCCTATTTCAACGACGTCAAAACCTAATGGCACGGGTGTCAAACGCATCTTCCGCGCTTCTATTAATGCAGTATCGGGTTTAAAAGCTTGCTGGATAAATGAGTCTGCATTTAGACAAGAGGTGATGCTATGCCTCGTCCTTTACCCTTTTATATTTTTTGTTAATGCCACTTCCGTAGAAAAAGCATTGCTGTTTTCTTCACTCACCCTTGTAGTGATAGTAGAACTCATTAACTCCGCCATCGAATGCACCATTGACCGTATTGGACTAGAACATAACGAACTTAGCGGGCGTGCTAAAGACATGGGGGCTGCCGCCGTCATGATGACCCTTTTTATGATGATGGGTGTGTGGCTATGCGTGCTGCTCTACTAAATGTTCTCAAATCCGTAGCATCCGTATGGCTTTTATTTCTAATCGTCATGTCGGTCTTCAGTATTTTAAACATAGATTTTACGATAACTGACGTTATATATCGCTTTCAAGGTAATGCCTGGACGTGGAAAGATGCCTTGATTACCCAAGATGTTCTTCACACAGGCGGTAAATGGCTAAGCTTAGCGATGGGTTTAGTCACACTCCTCCTTTTGATACTAAGCACCGTTGTAACTCGTTTTAAAGCGTATCGCATGCCGCTTTTATATCTTTTTTCCGCAACGCTTCTTTCTACGCTGCTTGTCGCAACGCTTAAACAACTTGTGAACATGGAATGCCCTTGGGATTTAGTTCGCTATGGCGGGGAACGAGACTTTATTGGCTTGCTCAATACACGGCCTTCCTCCATGCCAGCATCCGCCTGCTTTCCCGCCGGGCATGCCAGCGCAGGCTATACGTGGATAGCCCTCTACTTCTTTTTTGCCGCCATACGGCCTCATTGGCGATGGGCAGGGCTTTCTCTGGGTTTAGGGCTTGGCCTTACGTTTGGGATCACTCAACAGTTCCGCGGGGCGCACTTTCTCTCCCACGACCTCTGGACCGTCATGATTTGTTGGACCGTAAGCTTTGTCCTTTCAAGATTCTTATTACACCCCAGCGTTCATTAATCTTTTCATTCAGAGATCTTTTCGATGCGTACTTTGCTATCATTGCCTTCAAATGCTGTTGGCACCGCTTGGCATTATCGCCCCACATTAAGCACGGAGCAGCTTGTCTTATGGGCCGTTGTCATATTCAGTGTTTTTTACAATGTCCCTTTTTGGCAACAAGCCTTTGCTGGCTATGAACCTCTTGCCGTCCAGACGTGGCTAACCTTTGCCACTATGTTTTTGGTGATGACCTGTCTTAACTATTTAGCCTTTATTAGCATTGCTTTTCGAACACTGGTAAAGCCATTATTAACTTTACTTTTTCTGATTGCCGCTTTCGTCAGTTACTTTACTAGCTATTACGGCACCTATTTTGATACTTCAATGTTAGACAACGTGCTTCAAACGGATACTAACGAGGCACAGGAGCTTCTTACACCCGGATTACTGATTCATTTAATGCTCTTTTTCTGTTTGCCAACCATCATGATTTGGCGCGTTAAAATCACACAGTCAACTTGGAAGAAGGCAGTGTTGCGTCGCTTAGCTTATTGCCTTGCCAGCACTGCTATATTGCTGTTAGCAATTTTCTTATCTTACCAAGAAGTGTCGTCACTCATGCGCAACAATAAAGAGCTACGCTACTTGGTGACCCCAGGTAATTATATTGTTTCGATGGCGCAGGCCCTTTCGAGCCAACACGCTTCCGCGAATACGGTGCGTTCCCCGGTGGGTGAGGACGCCAGTATCAGTTCACAAGCGGGTGACAAACCCACACTGCTCGTCATCGTGGTGGGCGAAACGGTACGGGCGGCGAATTGGGGGTTAAATGGTTATGAACGCCAAACCACACCCAAACTTGCCCAGCAGCCTGACGTTATCAATTTTTCAGATGTTTCCTCATGCGGTACAAGCACAGCGGTCTCATTACCCTGCATGTTTTCATTACCAGGGCGTGCCGATTACGCTAAATCGTATGCTCAGCAATATGAATCCTTGCTGGACGTATTAGCCCACGCCGGGTTAGAGGTCACCTGGCTTGATAACCAGTCAGGCTGTAAAGGTGTCTGCGACGGAGTGACGACAAAAGCGCTATCGCCAGAAGAGTATGCCTCTTTGTGTCAAGATGGGCGATGCTTGGATGAAGCACTGGTTCAAGCCTTGACCAAGCAAATTAGCGGTACCTCAGCTGATCAGGTTGTTGTGCTGCATCAGCTAGGCAACCACGGCCCCAGCTATTACCAACGCTACCCTGATGACTACGAACGTTTTGTTCCCGCTTGCACCACCGCTGATTTAGCCAAGTGCTCAAGAGACGACATTACCAACAGCTACGACAATGCCATTCTGTATACCGACACTGTGTTGGATCAGGTGATTGAGATGTTAAAGCGTCAGGATGACTACGCAACTGCGATGATCTATCTCTCTGATCATGGTGAATCACTGGGTGAAAAAGGCCTATATTTGCACGGCATTCCCTATGCCATTGCTCCCGATGAACAGACCCATGTGCCTATGGTTTGGTGGCTTTCCAACTCATTTTCAAAGCAGCGAGGACTCGATACGGAGTGCTTACGCCAAGTCTCTGATCAAGCCGCTTCCCACGATAACTTATTTCACAGCGTGCTGGGGTTGCTTGGCGTAGCAACGGACGTATATCAGCAGGCAGAAGATATTAGCCAAACGTGCCGGAGCCTCGCCAATTAATGAATGCTTAAGTGATCGTTAAGTATTCCATGTCAAGCTGCTCTCCACTCTGCTCAACTATCCTGGTGTATGCACATGGTTTTATCGCATCTATTGGACTCCAACCAAGGTTTTTGGAGACGGCTACTACCCAAAAAAATGGCAACAGCAGGGGGCTTGGTAGACGGTGTCAATACCTCTATACATTCTGCTAAATGGCTTTCCTTTAGAGCCAGTGTTGTTTTAATTACTTTACTATCGACTCTGCTGTGGTTAACGGGAATAGAAAGAATCGAGATCATCATCGCCATATTAAGTGTAACGTCAAGTGGTATGTCACAGTTACTTGGACGTTATTATTCTATCAGTGTATTGAAAGTAGTTGAAAATGATTTGATAGATACGCTCGACGCATTAGGAGCTGCAGGAGTTGGAACCTTAATAATTTTATATCTATTGGATTAACACACTTAATGTACGCTATTGAAAAAAAATTCACTTATTAATGCAACTAGGCTAAAAGTAAAGACTGAGGAAACATGGCTAGCCTATGCTAAGTGTCTTATACAAGACGAACTATATTTTTAACGTTTTGACTTGTTTATCTAGCCGGAAATGATAATGTTGGGAGCCTTTTAATACCCGACGAATTTACTTAAGTATAGCAGTAATTTTGGGTGACTTGGTTTAGAGCGTCGGATTTTCAGCTAGAGACACCATGTCATGACATTTGCCACCATATTGATTTTGGCCTTTTCCATGTCGGCAGATGCCTTCGCTGCTTCCATCAGCAAAGGCGCTGAGCTACAAAAACCCTCGTTTCGGCACGCCATCAGCATTGGGCTGATATTTGGTACTATCGAGACCATAACACCCTTGCTGGGCTGGTTGGCCGGGGTAGCATCGCAGCGCTTTGTGCAGGCTTGGGATCACTGGGCTGCGTTCTCAATCTTATTGGTTATTGGTTTACATATGGTGTATTCGGGCCTATGCAAAGAAGACAAAATAGCCCAAGAAAAGCAAACACTGTGGTTATTGATATTAACGGCTATTGCTACGAGTATTGATGCCATGGCCGTTGGTGCAAGCCTTGCCTTTATTGATGCCAATATCATCGCTACCAGCTTAGCTATTGGTTTAGCCACTACTGTCATGGCATCAATTGGCACCTTATTGGGTCACCAATTTGGCAAATACGTTAGCCACTGGTCTGAGCTGATCGGTGGGATCGTTTTAATTGGTATTGGCCTGGGAGTGTTAGCCGAACATACTGCTTTTTTTAATTGATCTTTCCTGATCTGTGTCATCCAGAGACAGTGTTAAAGCAATATGCGTAGCAACCCTCTGGGAAAGAGGACTGTTCACGTAGCATAAACGCAGAATCGAACTACTGATGCTTTTCCTTGCAGGTCACCGGAACCGGAGCTTCGAGCTGAAGTGTAGATCATGCTCTTTCGTCTTTGTGCCCAGGATGCGGTATTACAGTAAGTGAAGGATGT
Source organism: Cellvibrionaceae bacterium (assembly GCA_030597965.1). Taxonomy (GTDB): domain Bacteria; phylum Pseudomonadota; class Gammaproteobacteria; order Pseudomonadales; family Cellvibrionaceae; genus JAUVQU01. The sequence goes on along the minus strand of JAUVQU010000098.1, from coordinate 2,434 downwards.
TGTCAGCCAAAATGGTCATACAAACGTTTCTTGTGCCTTTTTGTCATGTCACGACGTCCATTTCGTGTGATGACAAATCGATTACAAAGATGTGTCGATGCCTGCCCCTCGGGTGATGGTGAGGATGGCGATGCGGTTCAGACCCCTCCCAGACCTCATGTTCATGCTGGTGATGGTCGTCATGGTAGTGCAGATGGGAGTGCTCCACAGGAGCATGGTCATGCTAGAGCGCCACCGGAACCCGTGACGGCCAGAGACGGGTCGCGAGCGCCTGTTCGCCCAGGCCCGGAGCGGACATAGACCACGGTGTTAACGATTTGCATGGCCCCGGCGACCGAAACCGCTATGTTCAGGGCAAGCATCCCTCACAGCCGGGGCGTTTTCAAGTAGATTCGCATGCCGTGGGAGACCTTGCGCCAGTCACTTAGCGCTTCGTCATCCGCAGTTTGGGGCGACAGCAGGACCACCGAGACGACCAGGAAGGCCAGACTATTGAGCAGGAACAGCACATCGAAGCTCATCACCATCAGCAGCGCGGCAGACGCGAGGCGTAGGCTTCGACCAGTGACGCGATGCCCACATAGGCCACCATCTTAGCCTGCCCGGCCACCAAGTCATGGGCCAGCAGCGCTAGGGCGACCGTCGTTAAACCGTTGCCGACGAGGGCGGTGACCTGGGCCAGGAACGAGTGACGATAGATACGATGAGCCAGCACCTGGAGCACGGGGCCCTCCTCGATGTGTTGCAGTCGGTTACAGGCGGCATGCTGGGATGAACGATTCACATAACTTTCTTCTGTTGCAAGCAAGCCATACTACCCCCTAGTATCTATACTACCTCCTGTACTGTTTCCTTCTCCACAGAGACGACCACATGCACACGATCAAAGACAAAGCGAAGCTGCTAACTCGTGTTCGACGCATTCAGGGGCAGGCAGCCGCACTGGAAAGGCAACTTGATAAGGAAGGGGATTGCACTGCCGTGCTGCAACAGACTGCCGCGATTCGCGGGGCGGTCAATGGGCTGATGGCAGCCATAATAGAGGGACACCTAACTGATCACATCGTCAGGGAGCCCGAATTGGAGCAGCGGCAACAAGATTTGGACGCGGTGCTACAGGTCATCAAGTCCTACCTCAAGTAGGAGAGAAAGAAGCCTGGCACACAGAATATTCAATATGGATGAGAGCAATGATCAAGGCCGCCACCCGCTCGAAGAAAAGGATCAAAGGCCCTGGCGCGGTACGACCATCACCTACGCCTGGGGTGATTTCTACCATGAAGCGATTACAGTTATGCGCTCCGGCTTCCTTGCTGTGTTTCAGCACTGAGGAACTGGCCTTGCTTCTTGTTGGTACGAGTACTGAGTAGAGAAAGTCCCTGATGACAACAGAACTAATCTCGAACGCTAAACAATGGGCTCGCACGATCAAACGGGATGTACACGCCGTCTGGCTTGCCGCTCGCGATCCACGTACCCCATGGTTTGCAGAGGTGTTGGCAATGATTGTCGCAGCCTATGCCGTCTCACCTATCGACTTGATCCCCGACTTCATCCCCGTACTCGGCTACGTGGACGACATCATCATTGTCCCACTCGGGATATTGTTGGTGGTGAAGCTTACACCACCAGAGGTCATGAACGAGCACCGAGCAACCGCTGACGCAGCCTCTGAACGCCCGGTAAGCCGCATAGCTGCTGGCGTGTTTATCGCTATCTGGTTCTTCTTCGCCACCTTCTTGGCAAGAATGCTCCTATGAATATATCCAATACGTAATGTGGCAGGTACAACCTGCCTTATATTAGCGCGGAAAAAACCTGTCGACCCAATGGCCTGATAGAGGGTAGGGGTGGCTCGCGGGAAGTCTCGTGGGCTAATAACGAAGGAGACATAAATGTCAGACCACGATCATAGCCATAGTGGCGGCAAGACCTTGTTGTTCGCACTGGTCTTCACTACAGGTTTTGCAGCTGTCGAAGTGTTCGGTGGCCTGATAGCTGATTCGCTTGCCCTGTTGTCGGACGCAGGCCACATGCTAACCGATTCATTGTCGCTAGGGATTGGTGCCTTCGCTGCTTGGCTGGCCAAGAAGCCAGCATCGCGTCAGCACTCCTTTGGACTCAAGCGTGCTGAAATCCTCGGCGCTCTGTTTAACGTGCTGTTTATGTTCGGGGTGATCGTATTCATCGCTTACGAGGCGATCCGCCGCATGGCAGATACACCCGCCGTTGCCGGAGGCATGGTTTTGGCGATAGGCGGGCTCGGTTTGCTGGTGAATATCGTAGTGGCTTGGGTGCTGATGCGTGGAGAGCAAACTATAAACGTCCGCGGAGCGCTTCTGCACGTAATGGGAGACTTATTGGGCTCGGTAGCTGCGCTGGTTGGTGGGGCTGTCATTTATCTGGAGGTGCCGCCCATTGCGGATCCGTTCCT
>JAUVQU010000060.1 GCA_030597965.1 Cellvibrionaceae bacterium | reverse complement strand
TCGCCGCCCCATACTTCAGCACATACGCGAGTCAATGCCGCTGTCAGTGTTGTTTTACCGTGGTCAACGTGGCCAATAGTACCTACGTTTACGTGTGGTTTATTACGTTCAAACTGTTCTTTAGCCACTTTATTAATCCTCTATTACAACTTTAATTAAAAATACAAAAAACTCTTAAGCCGTTACTACTTATTAGCCGTTTCTGGCCATAATAGCATCAGTCACATTCTTTGGAGCATCAGCGTAGCGCTCAAACTCCATGGTAAAGGTCGCACGACCCTGGGTCGCGGAGCGCAAATCGGTGGCATAGCCAAACATTTCAGCCAGCGGCACCTCTGCACTCACCACTTTACCCGATGGATTCTCATCCATACCCTGAATCAAGCCCCGGCGACGATTCAAATCACCAACCACGTCGCCCATGTTTGCTTCAGGAGTTACTACTTCCACTTTCATCATCGGCTCAAGTAAAGCCGCACTGCCTTCGGTAGCCAGCTTTCTGGTCGCCATCGTAGCAGCAATTTTAAACGCCATTTCGTTTGAGTCAACGTCATGGAAAGAACCATCGTACAAAGTCGCCTTTAAACCTAATAGCGGATAACCCGCCAGCACGCCATTACGCATTTGATCCTCGATACCTTTTTGTATCGCAGGAATATATTCCTTAGGTACGGCACCACCGACGATTTCGTTTACAAACTCCAGACTTTCGGCATTAACATCTTCAGCAGGCTCAAACTTCACCCACACATGACCAAACTGACCACGGCCACCTGACTGACGAATAAACTTGCCTTCAATATTAGACACAGCCGTGATGCGCTCACGATAAGCCACTTGCGGCTTACCAATATTGGCATCAACACCGAACTCACGTCGCATGCGCTCAACAAGAATATCCAAGTGCAGCTCACCCATACCGGAAATAATCGTCTGACCCGTCTCTTCGTCAGTTTTTACCTTGAACGAAGGGTCTTCCTGCATCAGCTTACCCAGTGCAATGCCCATCTTCTCCTGATCAGCCTGAGTCCTGGGCTCCACAGCCACAGAAATAACAGGCTCAGGGAACTCCATGCGCTCCAATATGATTTTGGCGTTTTCTGCACACAGGGTGTCGCCTGTGGAAGTATCTTTTAAACCAATGGCAGCAGCAATATCGCCGGCCAATACTTCTTTGATTTCTTCGCGTGAATTGGAGTGCATCTGCACCATACGACCGACACGTTCACGCTTCATCTTCACGGAGTTATAGACAGCTGTACCACTCTCCAACTTACCGGAGTAAACACGGAAGAACGTCAAGGTTCCCACAAATGGGTCAGTGGCGATCTTAAACGCCAAAGCCGCAAATGGTGCCTCATCTTCCGCTGTACGCGTCGCGATGGTTTCACCATCCTCGAGCGTACCTTCAATTTCTTTTACTTCCTGTGGAGACGGCAAGTATTCAACCACCGCATCCAGCATCGCCTGAACACCTTTGTTCTTAAAGGCCGAACCACCGATGACAGGCACAATTTCATTGGCCAGAGTACGCTGACGAATTGCGGCCTTTATTTCCTCTTCAGACAGCTCGCCATCATCGAGGTACTTTTCCATTAATTCGTCGTTCGCTTCAGCAGCAGCCTCCACTATGTACTCACGCATTTCCTCACAAGTATCCTGAAGATCGGCAGGGATATCACCATACTCAAAGGTCATACCCATATCATCTTCGTTCCAGAAAATGGCTTTCATCTTAATAAGATCAACCACACCCTTGAACTCTTCCTCTGCACCAATAGTCATCTGCAATGGTACAGGGTTTGCCTTTAAGCGATCTTTAAGCTGATCAACTACCATACGGAAGCTGGCGCCGGCGCGATCCATCTTGTTGACGAACACCATGCGCGGCACTTCATACTTATCAGCCTGACGCCAAACAGTTTCTGTCTGCGGCTGCACACCAGAAGACCCACAAAGAACCACAACTGCACCATCCAGCACGCGCAATGAGCGCTCTACTTCAATAGTGAAATCAACGTGTCCCGGTGTATCAATAATATTGATGCGATGCTTATCAAACTGCTGCTGCATTCCAGACCAGAAACACGTGGTGGCGGCCGAAGTAATAGTAATACCTCGCTCCTGCTCCTGCTCCATCCAGTCCATGGTGGCAGCGCCATCGTGCACCTCACCAATCTTGTGAGACAAACCGGTGTAAAACAGTACGCGCTCGGTAGTAGTGGTTTTACCCGCATCTACGTGCGCACAGATACCGATATTACGGTAACGCGCAATAGGGGTTGTACGTGCCACGGAATACTCTCCAGCAAACAGATCAATTACCGCTGATCAGCGTCAGCGCGAGTCCAGTAAAACTACTGAGTAAAACTATCGAGTAAAAAAAGGGGGCTTAACAAAACACCGCCGGTTTTTACTGGGCGACTTATTTTACCGAGCGACTTACTTAAGTAGCTTTCTTGAGCAACTTCTTTGAACAACAACACAACCGTTAAGAATTAACGATTATATTTACAATAAACAGAACAATAAAAGGCAGCTGTAATGGCTGCCTTTTATTGTGTCTAACTTGCGAATTTCACTGGTCGTTTTAGAAACGGTAGTGAGAGAACGCCTTGTTAGCGTCAGCCATGCGATGCACGTCTTCACGCTTCTTGACAGCTGCACCCTTACCTTGTGATGCATCCATCAGCTCACCAGCCAAACGCTGAGCCATAGATTTCTCGCCGCGCTTACGGGAGAACTCTACCAGCCAACGCATAGCAAGAGCCTGACGACGTGCTGGACGCACTTCTACAGGTACTTGGTAGGTTGCACCACCAACACGACGAGACTTAACCTCGACCATTGGTGCGATTTTATCAAGAGCTTCTGAAAAAACTTCCAGAGGATCTTTGTTCATCTTTTCAGTAACGAGATCAAGTGCACCGTAAACGATACGCTCGGCCACGGCTTTTTTACCGCTAACCATTACCATGTTCATAAATTTTGCTAGGGTCACGTCACCAAACTTTGGATCTGGTAATACGTCACGCTTAGCAACTACGCGTCTTCTTGGCATTTTAGTCGCCTTCTCTTCAGGGTTTGTCTAAGACATCGCTCTCACAACTCTGGATGCTCACATACAAAAGCAATTCCAATTATGAGCGCGCTTAGCCTTACTCGGTTCAACCGAAAACGTGGATACTAAGAGCTTACTCAATACACTCAAAAGTGTATTGGCCGTCCTTTACTTAGGACGCTTAGCACCGTACTTAGAACGACCTTGACGGCGGTCACTAACACCAGAGGTGTCAAGACTACCGCGTACAGTGTGATAACGAACACCAGGCAAGTCTTTTACACGACCGCCACGGATCAATACAACACTGTGCTCTTGCAAGTTATGGCCTTCACCACCAATGTAAGAAGTAACTTCAAATCCGCTAGTAAGGCGCACACGGCAAACCTTACGCAGAGCCGAGTTAGGCTTCTTAGGAGTAGTGGTATAAACGCGGGTGCAAACACCACGACGCTGAGGACAAGCTTGCAGAGCAGGTACATCGCTCTTTTGAACTTTACGTTTTCTAGGCTTACGAACCAATTGGTTGATCGTTGCCATGAAAAATAACTCCAAATGTATAAATTAACCCCGTCAGGGGCATTGGTAAAACTAACAAACTGTAATGCAGTCTTAACCACAAACAGAAAGTTAGCCCACTAAAAAGCGGGAGGCGCATTGTAATGACGCCTCCCGCTTCCGTCAACCCAAGAAAACCAATGATTTTCTTGGGTATCAGCAATTATGACGAGTACAACCTCGCCACAACAGCATTTAGCTAGCGCTAGACTTCAACGCTTCCATCAGTGCCGCTTCAACTTCTGCTGCACTTGGTCCTTCAGATACTGCCACTTCGGCTTGACGCTTACGCTTACGTTCAGCGTGGTAAGCCATGCCGGTACCCGCAGGAATCAAACGACCCACCACTACGTTCTCTTTCAAGCCGCGCAGTGAATCTTTCTTGCCGTGTACCGCCGCTTCGGTCAATACGCGGGTTGTTTCCTGGAAAGAAGCCGCAGAGATGAACGATTCGGTAGCCAAAGAGGCCTTGGTAATACCCAACAACTGACGCTGGAACTGAGCTGGCTGCTTACCATCTGCACGCAACTGCTCATTTTCTTCCAGTACGCGTGCGAATTCAGCCTGCTCACCTTTCACAAAGCTAGAGTCACCCATTGAGGTGATTTCAACTTTACGCAGCATCTGACGAACAATTGTCTCAATGTGCTTATCGTTAATCTTTACACCTTGCAGGCGGTAAACTTCCTGGACCTCGTTAGTGATATAACGAGCCAGTTTTTCTTCACCCTGTAGACGTAAAATATCGTGCGGGTTACTTGGGCCATCGGATACAACTTCACCCTTAACAACCTGCTCACCTTCAAACACGGTCATCACACGGTGCTTAGGAATCAATTGCTCCCAGTGAGTACTGCCATCCGCCAACGGCTGACCATCGTTAGGTGTAATCACCAGACGACGCTTACCCTTGGTTTCTTTACCGAAGGACACCGAACCGGTGATTTCAGCAAGGATTGAAGGCTCTTTTGGCTTGCGCGCTTCGAACAAGTCAGCTACGCGTGGAAGACCACCCGTAATATCCTTAGTACCGCCAGACTCTTGCGGGATACGAGCAATCGCATCACCAACACCGAGTTCTTCACCATCAACAATACTCAAGATTGCCTTAGCTGGCAGGGCGTAGTGAGCCGGCACAGTAGTACCTGCCAAGCAAAGCTCTTTGCCTTTCGCGTCTACCAAAGTAACCGCAGGCTTCAGATCTTTACCAGCCGCCGGACGCTCCGCTGGATCAATGACTTCAATAGAGGTCAGACCTGTCAAATCATCCGTCTTACGACGAACAGACAGACCATCCTCCATGCCAGAGAAGGCAACCTTACCCGCTACTTCTGTAATAATTGGGTGCGTGTGTGGATCCCACTTAGCAACATAGTCGCCGCCCTGCACTGTGTCGCCTTCTTTAACAGCAATAACAGCGCCGTATGGCAGGCGATAGCGCTCGCGCTCACGACCGCCGGCATCAGCAATTGCCAGCTCGCCGGAACGAGATACAGCAACCAATTTACCTTCGTCGTTTTCAACTACCTTAATGTTCAACAAACGAGCCGTACCGTCTTGCTTAACCTGTACGCTGTCCACTGCAGTTGCACGGCTTGCCGCACCACCAATGTGGAAGGTACGCATGGTCAACTGGGTACCCGGCTCACCAATGGACTGGGCCGCAATAACACCAACCGCTTCACCTGGGTTTGCACGGTGACCACGAGCAAGGTCACGGCCATAACACATAGAACAGATACCATGGCGAGTCTCACAACTCATCGGTGAACGAACCATCACCTCATCGACACCCACTTCCTCAATGCTTATTACCAGCTTCTCATCGATCATAGTGCCCGCAGACAGCAATACTTCGTCCGCACTCGGGTGCATAATATCGCGCGCGACAATACGACCAAGAATACGATCACCCAAAGATTCGATAACATCGCCACCCTCAATAACAGGTGCCATGGTCAAACCGTCTTCGGTACCACAGTCTTTTTCGGTGATTACCACGTCCTGCGCCACATCCACCAAACGACGAGTCAAATAACCCGAGTTCGCCGTCTTCAATGCCGTATCGGCCAGACCCTTACGGGCACCGTGAGTAGAGATAAAGTACTGACCAACGTTTAGACCTTCACGGAAGTTCGCAGTAATTGGCGTATCGATGATAGAGCCATCAGGCTTAGCCATCAGACCACGCATACCGGCCAACTGACGAATCTGTGCGGGGCTACCACGAGCACCTGAGTCGGCGTACATGTATACCGAGTTGAAAGAGGTTTGTTCTTCCTCTTCACCGTCGCGGTTAATAACTAGCTCAGTACTGATACCCTCCATCATCGCCTTGGCGACTAGGTCGTTAGTGCGCGACCAGATATCAATAACCTTGTTGTATTTCTCACCCTGAGTTACCAGACCAGAAGCATACTGAGCTTCAATTTCTTTAACTTCGGCTTCGGCCGCTTCAACCAGAGTGTACTTCGCATCGGGAATAGCGAAATCATTCACACCGATAGATGAGCCAGACTTAGTTGAGTACTCGTAACCTGTGTACATCAACTGATCGGCAAAGATAACAGTCGATTTCAAACCAACGATACGGTAACAGAAGTTAATCACCTGAGAGATGGCCTTCTTAACCATTGGCTTATTGACCAATTCAAACGGCACACCGTCGGGAACGATTTCCCACAACATGATACGACCCACGGTAGTATCAATAATGGAGGTTGTCACTTCTGAAGAGCCATCCTCATCCATAATAGTCTGAGTCAGACGCACCTTGATTCGCGCCTGCAAGCCAACAGTTTTAGAGTGATAGGCGCGAGACACTTCTTTCACGTCCGCGAATACCATGCCTTCACCCAGACCGTTCACACGCTCACGAGTCATCCAGTAAAGACCCAATACCACATCCTGTGAAGGTACGATAATTGGCTCACCCGATGCAGGGGACAAAATGTTGTTGGTCGACATCATCAACGCACGTGCTTCCAGCTGGGCTTCCAGTGTCAGCGGTACGTGTACGGCCATTTGGTCACCATCGAAGTCGGCGTTATAAGCCGCACAAACCAACGGGTGCAACTGAATGGCTTTACCTTCAATCAATACAGGTTCAAACGCCTGGATACCCAAACGGTGCAAAGTAGGTGCACGGTTCAGCATCACCGGGTGTTCGCGAATCACGTCGTCGAGGATATCCCAAACGACAGGCTCTTCACGCTCAACCATTTTCTTAGCCGCTTTGATGGTGGTGGCAAGACCACGCAGCTCAAGCTTGCTGAAGATGAACGGTTTGAATAATTCGAGTGCCATTTTCTTTGGCAGGCCACACTGATGCAAACGCAGAGTAGGTCCAACAACGATCACAGAACGACCGGAGTAATCCACACGCTTACCAAGTAAGTTCTGACGGAAACGACCCTGCTTACCTTTGATCATGTCAGCCAAAGATTTCAGAGGGCGTTTGTTAGAACCAGTAATGGCACGACCGCGACGACCATTATCCAACAGTGCATCTACGGACTCTTGCAACATACGCTTTTCGTTACGAACAATAATGTCCGGAGCGTTCAAATCAAGCAGACGTTTCAAGCGGTTGTTACGGTTAATCACACGACGGTAGAGATCGTTCAGGTCAGAAGTCGCAAAACGACCACCGTCCAACGGGACCAATGGGCGCAAATCTGGCGGCAGAATCGGCAGAGCTTCCATTACCATCCACTCAGGTTTGTTACCTGAGTTATAGAACGCTTCCAACAACTTCAGGCGCTTGGACAGCTTCTTGATTTTGGTTTCAGAATTCGTCGTCGGAATCTCTTCACGCAAGTCTTGTACTTCTTGCTCAAGGTCGATGTCTTTCATCAACGCCTGGATCGCTTCAGCGCCCATCCTGGCGTCGAAGTCGTCAGCAAACTCTTCCATGGCTTCGAAGTACTGCTCGTCTGTCAGCAACTGGCCACGCTCAAGAGTGGTCATGCCCGGATCGACAACAACAAATGATTCAAAGTAAAGCACGCGCTCAATACTGCGAAGGGTCATATCCAACAACAAACCCATACGGCTTGGCAGCGACTTTAGGAACCAAATGTGAGCCACTGGGCTCGCCAGCTCAATGTGAGCCATACGCTCTCGACGAACTTTCGAGAGAGTCACTTCTACACCACATTTTTCACAGATGATACCGCGATGCTTCATGCGTTTATATTTGCCGCACAAGCACTCGTAGTCTTTTACCGGGCCAAAAATCTTGGCACAGAACAAACCTTCACGTTCAGGTTTAAACGTACGGTAGTTAATGGTCTCTGGCTTTTTTACTTCACCAAATGACCACGAACGGATCATTTCTGGTGAGGCCAGACCAATACGAATTCCATCGAATTCTTCATTCGGTCCCTGGGACGTTAGTAAATTTAGTAAGTCTTTCAAGGCACTATCTCCAATAATTAAGGAAACTTTAGTTTCCTTTGGCTCCAATTTAAACAGAGTCTGTTTATCTCTGTTTGGCTCCAATAATTATGAAACGGTTAAGTTTCACTTGGCTCTCAATTCTTGTCTGTAACTCAGGCGGTGTCGCCACCGCCCTTTGCATTGCAACCACCATAAAAGCAGTCGTAATGACAGTTACATTACTCGTCAGTTTCCAGTTCCATGTTGATACCCAGTGAGCGGATCTCTTTAAGCAATACGTTAAAGGATTCCGGCATACCAGGCTCCATACGGTGGTCGCCATCAACGATGTTCTTGTACATCTTGGTACGACCAGCCACATCATCGGACTTAACAGTCAACATTTCCTGCAGGGTATAAGCAGCACCGTATGCTTCCAGTGCCCACACTTCCATCTCACCGAAGCGCTGACCACCGAACTGAGCTTTACCGCCCAACGGCTGCTGAGTAACCAAACTGTATGAACCGGTAGAACGAGCGTGCATCTTGTCATCCACCAGGTGGTTCAACTTAAGCATGTACATGTAACCGACGGTTACTGGACGCTCAAACTGATCACCGGTGCGACCGTCAAACAATGTCACCTGACCTGAAGTCGGTATATCTGCCAGCTCTAACAAGTCTTTAATTTCAGACTCTCTCGCACCGTCAAATACCGCTGTCGCCATTGGTACACCATTACGCAGGTTACCGGCCATTTCCATCAACTCGGCATCAGAGAAGCTCTTCAGATCTTCTTTGGTCGCCGATTCGCCAGTTTTGTTATAAACCCGCTCAAGAAACTTACGCACTTCAGATACTTTCTTTTGCTGCTTGATCATGTCATTGATCTTGTCACCAAGACCCATAGCTGCCATGCCCAAGTGCATTTCAAGAACCTGACCAACGTTCATTCGCGAAGGAACACCCAGTGGGTTCAGTACGATATCGACCGGACGACCTGTGTGGTCATGCGGCATATCTTCAACTGGCATAATTACGGAAATTACACCCTTGTTGCCGTGGCGACCCGCCATCTTATCGCCTGGCTGGATAAGACGCTTGATAGCCAGATAAACTTTAACGATCTTCAACACACCGGGTGCCAAATCATCGCCAGTTTCCAACTTGCCTTTCTTGTCTTCGAAGCGTTCATCTAAATCTTTACGGCGTTCAACCAACTGCTCTTCCGCACGCTCAAGCTGCTCATTCAAAGCATTATCAGCAAGACTTAGCTTGAACCATACATCGTGGTCCAAATCATCGAGAATATCGTTGGTTAACTCAGTGCCCTTCTTGACGCCAGCACTATTAGTCACTTTATTACCAACCAAGGCCGCACGCAGACGTTCGAAAGTAGCCGTTTCAACAATACGGTACTCTTCATTCAGATCTTTGCGAATCTCATCCAGCTGGAACCGCTGAATCTCTTTCGAGCGAGCGTCTTTTTCCAGACCGTCACGAGTAAAGACCTGCACATCGATGATGGTACCTTTGGTGCTGCTCGGTACGCGCAAAGACGTATCTTTAACGTCAGAGGCCTTTTCACCGAAGATGGCACGCAATAGCTTCTCTTCTGGCGTCAGCTGAGTTTCACCTTTAGGCGTCACCTTACCAACCAGAATGTCGCCAGGGTTTACTTCAGCACCAATGTAAACAATACCGGAGTCATCCAATTTACCCAGAGCGCCTTCACCGACGTTAGGAATATCGGAAGTGATTTCTTCACTACCCAACTTGGTATCACGAGCAATACACGTCAACTCTTGGATGTGGATCGTAGTGAAACGATCCTCCTGTACAACACGCTCGGAAACCAAGATGGAATCCTCAAAGTTGTAACCATTCCAAGGCATGAATGCGATGCGCATGTTCTGACCCAGAGCCAACTCACCCAAGTCAACGGATGGACCGTCAGCCAGGATGTCGCCGCGGGCAACCATATCGCCAATGCTTACGATTGGGCGCTGATTAATACAAGTATTCTGGTTAGAACGGGTGTATTTGGTTAAGTTGTAGATATCAACACCCGCTTCACCGGCATCAATTTCTGCATCGTTCGCTTTAACTACGATTCGACTGGCATCAACTCGCTCAATCACACCGCCACGCTTAGCAACAACACAGACACCGGAATCAGACGCAACATTACGCTCCATGCCAGTACCGACTACAGGCTTTTCAGCACGCAGTGTTGGTACAGCCTGACGCTGCATGTTTGATCCCATCAATGCACGGTTTGCATCATCGTGCTCAAGGAACGGAATAAGAGAAGCCGCCACGGACACCACCTGACGAGGTGATACGTCCATATACTGAACATCAGCCGCCGCCTTTAAGGTGAAGTCACCCATGTGGCGTACTGACACCAGGCTTTCGACCAGCTTATTCTTCTTATCCAACTTGGCTGATGCCTGCGCAATAACGTAGCCTGCTTCGTTAATTGCTGACAGATATTCAATTTCGTCGGTAGCAACACTATTTTCAACCTTACGGTATGGCGCTTCCAGGAAGCCGTAGCTGTTGGTGCGCGCATAGGTTGCCAACGAGTTGATCAAACCAATGTTTGGACCTTCCGGGGTCTCAATAGGGCATACACGACCGTAATGGGTTGGGTGCACATCTCGCACCTCAAAGCCAGCACGTTCACGGGTCAAACCACCAGGGCCGAGCGCCGAAACACGACGTTTGTGCGTCACTTCCGACAACGGGTTGTTCTGATCCATAAACTGGGACAACTGTGAAGAGCCAAAGAACTCTTTAACAGCCGCAGCTACTGGCTTGGCATTGATCAGATCCTGAGGCATCAGGCCTTCAGATTCTGCCATAGACAGACGCTCTTTAACCGCACGCTCAACACGTACCAGACCTACACGGAACTGGTTTTCTGCCATTTCACCAACAGAACGCACGCGACGGTTACCCAAGTGATCGATATCATCCACAACGCCTTTACCGTTACGAATGTCGATCAGTGTTTTCAATACATCAACAATATCTTCACGAGAAAGAATGCCTTCACCGGTATCTTCACCACGCTCCAGGCGACGGTTGAACTCCATGCGGCCAACCGCAGACAAGTCGTAGCGATCTGGGGAGAAGAACAAATTCTGAAATAGAGTTTCAGCGGATTCTTTTGTTGGTGGCTCACCCGGACGCATCATACGGTAGATTTCAACCAGCGCTTCCAAAGCGGTGCGGGTTGGATCTATGCGCATGGTGTCAGATAGGAATGGGCCACAGTCGAGTTCGTTGGTGTAAAGGGTGTCAAAACTCTCTACTCCAGACTCTTCCAACAGAGCCAATACTTCTTCAGTGATCTCGGAGTTACACTCAAATAACAACTCACCGGTTTCTTGATTGGCAAGGTCACGCGCCAGTGCGCGACCCAACAGGTATTCGCGAGGAACCACCATGTCGGTCAAGTTGGCTTTTTCCATATCGCGGATATGGCGAGCAGTAATACGGCGACCTTCTTCTACAATCACCTTACCTTTAGGGCCTTTGATATCAAAGCTGGCGATATCACCACGTAAACGCGCAGGCTCAACCTTAAAGGAATACTCACCTTCCTTTGTCAGATTAAAAGTGGTGGTCTCGAAGAACATACTCAACATTTCTTCAGAGCTGTAACCCAGCGCACGCAATAAAATTGACGCTGGCAGCTTACGACGGCGGTCTATTCGAACATAAACCATATCTTTCGGGTCAAACTCAAAATCCAACCAAGAACCACGATAAGGAATCACGCGCGCAGAGTGCAGCAGCTTACCCGAAGAGTGGGTCTTGCCTTTATCGTGGTCGAAGAATACACCCGGAGAGCGGTGCAATTGAGAAACAATCACACGCTCAGTACCATTGATCACAAAAGTACCATTGTCGGTCATGAGTGGAATTTCACCCATG
>JAUVQU010000105.1 GCA_030597965.1 Cellvibrionaceae bacterium | reverse complement strand
GAAGAGTTAGCCAATGGTACTTTCCTGAATGTCATGGGTGATGATCTGGTTCCAGCCGATAAGGTTAAGCGTGTTGTGCTGTGCAGCGGTAAGGTTTATTACCACCTGCTGGAAGCGCGTATGGAACGTGAGCAGGAAGACGTTGCCTTGGTTCGATTGGAGCAGTTGTATCCGTTCCCAGAAGACGAGCTAATGGCTGTAATGGCGAAGTACAAGAACATTGAAAGTGTTGTTTGGTGTCAGGAAGAACCAATGAACCAGGGAGCCTGGTACAGCAGCCAACACCACATACACCGTGTGCTACGTAATTTGGACCCTAAGTTGGCGTTAGCTTATGCGGGTCGTGAGGCCTCAGCGGCACCTGCGGCGGGTTATATGACGATTCATATTGAAGAACAAAACCGATTCATCGATGAGGCCTTAACGGTCAATTAATTGATAGATATTCACCCTTTGTGAAGGTGAGTTGACTAGCGTAAAGCTAAGTGGCGTAAAGCTAAGGAACTATTAGAAATGACTATTGAAATTAAAGCACCTACTTTTCCAGAGTCAGTACAGGACGGCACCATCGCCACCTGGCACAAGCAGCCGGGTGACGCGGTTTCCCGAGACGAACTGATTGTGGACATTGAAACCGACAAGGTTGTGCTGGAGGTTGTGGCACCTGTTGACGGTGTGTTGTCTGAGATCGTCAAAGGCGAAGGCGAAATCATTCTTAGTAACGAAGTGATTGCCAGGTTTGAAGCGGGTGCCAAGGGGGGAGCAAGTGCTTCCGTAGCCGCACCAGCGGCAGAAGTTGCCCCGGAAGTTGCAGCCCCTTCTGCAACGGGTGAAGTCATTGCAAGTCCATCGGCCCGCAAGTTGGCCGAAGAGAATGGTGTTGATCTGGCTTCTGTAAGCGGCACAGGTAAAGACGGTCGTATCACTAAAGAAGACGTTGCAGCGGCTAATGTACCTGCGGCGGCACCAGCACCTAGTGCTGCACCGGCTGCTTCTGTTCCTGCATCTGCACCAGTTGAACTTCAGGGTGAGCGCATTGAAAAGCGTGTGCCAATGACGCGCATGCGCAAGCGTATTGCAGAGCGTTTGATGGAAACCACAACTGGCACTGCCATGCTGACCACTTTCAATGAAGTGGACATGGGCCCGATCATGGCGCTACGCAACAAATATAAAGCTCAGTTCGAGAAGTCACACAATGGTACGCGTTTAGGCTTTATGGGCTTCTTCGTGAAGGCTTCTGTTGAGGCATTGCGTCGTTTTCCAGCGGTTAACGCTTCTTTGGATGGTGATGACGTGGTTTATCACGGTTATCAGGACGTGAGTGTTGCGGTCTCAACCGATAAAGGTTTGGTAGTACCTGTTTTGCGTGATGCGGAAAACATGAGCCTAGCGGGTGTTGAAAATACCATTCGTGATTTCGGCATGCGTGCGAAAGACGGCAAGTTGACCATGGATGAAATGACCGGTGGCACCTTCTCCATCACCAATGGTGGTGTATTCGGTTCTCTAATGTCGACGCCTATTTTGAACCCGCCACAAACCGCCATCCTGGGTATGCACAAGATTCAAGAGCGCCCAATGGCCGTTAATGGTGAAGTGGTTATCCTCCCCATGATGTACTTGGCACTGTCTTACGATCATCGTTTGGTTGATGGTAAAGATGCGGTGCAGTTCTTGGTGGCGATTAAAGATATGCTGGAAGACCCAGCCCGCATTCTGTTGGAACTGTAAGCTGCTGGAATTGTAAGTTTGAAGGTCGGGCTAAAGTCCGTCCCCTTGTCTACAAGATAAATTAGGTTAAATAGAATGTCTGATAAATACGATGTGATAGTAATTGGTTCTGGCCCGGCGGGTTATGTAGCGGCGATTCGTGCTGCTCAGTTGGGTTTGAAGACGGCCTGCATTGAAAAGTGGCGTAATGCCGAAGGTAAGGGCGTTAACGGCGGCACCTGTTTGAATGTGGGTTGTATCCCATCAAAGGCGCTATTGGATAGCTCTTATAAGTACCACGAAGCTAAAGATGATTTGGCTGTTCACGGCATAACAACTGAAGGCGTAAAGATTGACGTTCCTTCAATGATTGGCCGTAAGGCACAGATTGTTAAGCAGTTGACGGGCGGTATTGCCGGATTGTTTAAGGCCAACGGTGTGGCCAGTCTGATGGGTTCCGGTAAATTGTTGGCAGGTCGCAAGGTTGAATTCACTGATAACGACGGTGCTGTTCAGGTCTTGGACGCAGAAAACGTTATTCTGGCATCTGGCTCAGTCCCTGTAGATATTCCGGTTGCCCCAGTCGATGGTGATGTGATCGTCAACTCAACCGGCGCACTTGAATTTGATGCGGTACCCGAGCGTTTGGGCGTGATTGGTGCTGGTGTTATTGGTTTGGAGTTGGGTAGCGTTTGGAGCCGTTTGGGCTCTAAAGTCGTTTGTTTAGAGGCCATGGACAGCTTCCTAGGCATGATGGACAAGATGATCGCCAAAGAAACCAAGAAGATTTTGACCAAGCAGGGCCTGGATATTCGTTTGAGCTGCCGCGTGACTGGCTCCGAAGTGAAGGGCAAAGAAGTAACTGTGACTTTTGTCGACGCTGATGGTAAAGAGCAGCAGGAGACTTTCGATAAGTTGATTGTCTGTGTTGGTCGTCGTCCGTACACCGAAGGCCTGTTGGCGGGTGATAGCGGAGTTACTCTGGATGAACGAGGCTCAATCTACGCAAATGACATATGCTCTACCAGTACGCCAGGTGTTTGGGCGATTGGTGATGTGGTTCGTGGCCCAATGTTGGCTCACAAAGGCTCAGAAGAGGGTGTCATGGTGGCGGAACGTATCGCTGGCCAGAAGCCTTTGGTAAACTACGACATTATCCCGAATGTGATCTACACTCATCCAGAAGTGGCGGCGGTAGGTCGTACGGAAGAGCAAGTGAAAGCCGATGGCGAACCCTACAACGTAGGCATGTTTCCATTTGCCGCCAGTGGCCGTGCCATGGCAGCTAATGAGACCGCTGGTTTGGTGAAAATGATCGCTCACGCTGAGACCGATCGTGTACTGGGTTGTCACATTGTGGGCCCAAGCGCAGCGGATTTGGTTCAGCAGGTCGCTATTGCGATGGAGTTTGGATCAACAGCAGAAGATATTGGCATGACAGTATTTGGACACCCAACTTTGTCCGAAGCTGTTAAAGAAGCCGCATTAGCCGTGAATGGTCATGCCATTCATGTTGCAAATAAACGCAAGCGTAAAAAATAAGACTTGTGATTTAGAAGCCAAAGGGTGTTTTAAACACCCTTTGGCTTTATTCAATTTGAAATTAACTGTGTTTAGCAGTGATTCAGATTGAAAACTAACTGGGAGTGTTCTTTGGCGTAGACCTGATGGTATGCACCTTAGTTCGCTATCGTTAAATCAGGGGTTGAGTATGTTTCTGGCTGTTATAGAAACAACATCAATCACGAAAAACGGAAAAATAAAATGAACTTGCATGAGTATCAAGGCAAGCAGTTGTTTGCCGAATATGGTTTGCCTGTTTCTAAGGGTTACGCCTGCAGTAGCGTGGCAGAAGTTGCAGAAAAAGCAAAATTAATCGGTGGTGATAAGTGGGTTGTTAAGACTCAGGTTCACGCCGGTGGCCGTGGTAAAGCCGGTGGCGTTAAGCTGGTGAAAAGCCCTGAAGAAGCCGCAGACTTTGCCGCTAGCTGGTTTGGTAAGAACATCGTTACTTTCCAAACTGATGAGAAAGGCCAGCCGGTTCATAAGATTCTGGTTGAAGATTGCACCGACATCGCTGACGAGCTATATCTAGGCGCTGTTCTTGATCGTGCTAGCCAGCGTATCGTTTTCATGGCGTCTACCGAAGGTGGCGTGGAAATTGAAACTGTTGCTCACGAAACTCCTGAAAAGATCATTAAGGCTACTGTCGATCCACTGGTAGGCCCTCAGCCATACCAGGGTCGCGAGTTGGGTTTCAAGTTGGGTTTGAATAAAACTCAAGTTGGCCAGTTCAGCAAGATCTTCATGGGCTTGGCTCAGATGTTCATAGATAAAGACTTGGCTCTTATCGAAATTAACCCATTGGTTGTTAAGACTGACGGTGATCTGCACTGTCTGGATGCGAAGCTGGCTGTTGATGCTAACGCACTGTACCGTCAGAAAGAACTTGCTGCGATGAACGATCCAACGCAGGAAGATGCGCGTGAAGCTGAAGCCGCTGAGTGGGACCTTAACTACGTAGCACTTGATGGCAGTATCGGCTGTATGGTGAACGGTGCTGGTCTGGCTATGGGTACTATGGATATCGTTGCTCTGCACGGTGGCTTCCCAGCTAACTTCCTGGACGTTGGTGGCGGTGCTACTAAAGAACGTGTTGCCCACGCATTCAAACTGATTCTGTCTGATGAAAAAGTTAAATGTGTTTTGGTTAACATCTTCGGCGGTATCGTACGTTGTGACCTGATTGCTGAAGGCATTATCTCTGCTGTTAAAGAAGTAGGCGTAGAAGTTCCAGTTGTTGTTCGTCTGGAAGGTACAAACGCAGATTTAGGTAAGCAGGTTCTGGCTGACTCTGGCCTCGACATCATTGCAGCAACCAGTTTAACCGACGCTGCTGAACAAGCAGTTAAGGCCGCGGGGTAATTATCAATGTCAGTATTAATTAACAAAGACACTAAAGTAATCTGTCAGGGTTTCACTGGCGGTCAAGGTACTTTCCACTCTGAGCAAGCGATTGCTTATGGTACACAAGTGGTAGGTGGTGTTACTCCGGGCAAAGGTGGCACTGAGCACCTGGGTCTACCTGTATTTAACACGGTTGCTGAAGCCGTTGCTGCCACTGGCGCTGACGCTTCTGTAATCTACGTTCCTGCTGCTTTCTGTAAGGACTCTATCCTTGAAGCTGCTAACTCTGGCATCAAGTTGATCGTAGCGATTACAGAGCACATCCCAGTATTGGATATGCTGGACTGTAAAGTGAAGTGTGACGAGTTGGGCGTACGTTTGATTGGCCCTAACTGTCCAGGTGTTATCACTCCGGGCGAATGTAAGATCGGTATTATGCCTGGTCACATTCACTTGCCAGGTAAAGTCGGCATCGTTTCTCGTTCAGGTACTCTGACCTATGAAGCGGTTAAGCAGACTACAGACTTCGGTTTCGGCCAGTCTACCTGTGTAGGTATTGGTGGTGACCCAATTCCAGGTACTAACTTCATCGACGTACTGGAAATGTTCCAGAACGATCCACAGACTGAAGCGATTGTAATGATCGGTGAGATCGGTGGTACAGCTGAAGAAGAAGCAGCCGCTTACATCAAAGCTAACGTGACTAAGCCTGTTGTATCTTACATTGCTGGTGTAACTGCACCTGAAGGTAAGCGCATGGGTCACGCTGGTGCGATCATCTCTGGTGGTGCTGGTACCGCTGACGAGAAGTTTGCTGCTCTGGAAGACGCCGGTGTTAAAACCGTACGTTCTCTTGCGCAAATCGGTGACGCTCTGAAAGAGATTACTGGTTGGTAAGAAGTTTGGAGCGGGTTGAAGCTTCAGCCCGTTTTGAAAATTTATTTCCAGCCTTGTAAGGAATATCTGCAGTCACCCAAGCCTTTAAGAAATTAGAGAGAAGGGAACGACGGATGGTGACCAAACTGACGTTGGAAATAAAAAAAGCGACCTTATGGTCGCTTTTTTTATGCCTGAAATAATTTGATGGTCTATCAAGACACTTATGTTGTTTGATCGTTATTAGCAGCTTCTTTAAGGTGTTCTAGTGTATTAATCAGGCTCGCTTGGATGTTATGCAGATCCGGAACGGCGCGGTAACACGAGAGTAGAGAAAAACTTAAATTGTCCCGGAAGCTCCAGGCGGTGATGTTCAGTCCAATACCTTCCAATACCGGTCCGATAGAATAGAACTCACGCATCGGCATATAGTCATCAAATAACTCTTTACGTGGCCCCGGCACATTGGAAACGATGATGTTGTAAGAGGGCGGTTTACCTTGTTCAGATAACTTACGCGAGTAGGTGCCAATGGCTCTTACGGCCACAGGTGGTAAGAGGCCAATACAGTCTGCAACACGTCCACCCTTGGTATCTTCAAAATCAAGCTTGGCCGCTGTAATGGATTGGTGGATGGCGTTTAATCGTGCCACCGGGTCTTCAATGTCAGTACACAGTGATACGGAAAGTGCGCCCACCTTGTTGCCGTATTGATGTGCCTCTTCCTTCTCTCTGGTTGAAACCGGCACCGAAGCGGTTAATGGTTTATCGGGCAGTTCATTTTTTGCGATCAAATGTTCGCGCACAGCCTGAGCGGCCATGGTTAATACAACATCATTGATGCTCACATCAAAGGCTTTGGCGACGACTTTTACGTCGGGCAAGGACACAGTAAAAAAAGAAAATTTACGATGGGAGCTGATGGGCGCATTTAACGAGGTGAAGACACCATGATAGGGCTGTGGGGGTTTTTCGTTTTCTGGCAGGTTGCGTGCTTCCTGTTTTTTCTTGGTCGCTTTTATAGCCATTATTTTTTTTGGGGATTTTAGCAAGGTCCAGCAGTAAATCTTTTGTAGCCCAGCCAGCCATGCGCCAGCGTGAGGGTGGGTATTCAGGTACCCATGATTCGTCTGGGGCACATTCTTCACCGGCCTCGGGTGTCATGAACGCTTCCAATAATTCTGCCGTCGCCGCTCCGTCCGCCAGGGCGTGATGTACTTTGGAGACAGCGGCGATCTTATTGCCCTGGTAATTCTCGACCATCCAAAGTTCCCACAGGGGACGATCTCGATTTAATGGTGTACTGGCAATGTTTTCGATGAACTCGGCCAATTCTTCCGAACCTCCGGGAGAAGGCAGTGCGGCACGATGAACGTGCAGGCCAAGATCGAATTGAGGGTCGTTAATCCATATTGGATTGTGAATATTGAAGGGGACTTTTACTGCCTTCCAGCGAAATGGGGGGACACGATGAATGGTGCTGGCAATGTGATCAAACTGATCCTGAAATGAGTAGGGGTGCTCGTCACCCGGGTTGTCATAGATCGCCACCTTGAGGGAATGCATATACTGTGTGGCTGTCTCGGTATGCAGGAACATTGCATCCATTCCATCGAGTCGCTTCATGTGGTTATCTCCTGGTAGCGCTTAAGCAACATTAAGCTTGGTTTCGGGTATTTCTCCTTGACCGTAATGAGAGGGTAGTAGATCGAGTTTGCTGTGATTAATGAACTTGGCGATTCGCTCTACAGCAGCAACGCCTTCTGGCAGCATGTCGAACATTGGGAAAACGTGTGGCATTTCATCCCAGATTTCCAGATAAAAAGGCACCCCGGCTTTTTTCGCCTGAGTCGCAGCTCGAGTTGTGTCATCCAGTAGAATTTCTGTGCTGCCTACTTGACCTAGCATGGGGGGCAATCCGTCGAAGTCGGCCAAAACGGGAGAGATAAAACGATCCTCTGCAACGGCTTCACCAATGTACAACTCGTGCATGCCCGATGCGCGGTGGGTAGGCAGCATTGGGTCTTTATCTTTGTTGTATTTACGTGATTCACCGCTGTAGGTCAGATCACCAAGGGGAGACATTATGATGGCATTGTGAGGCATTGGGCTGCCTTCATCGCGCAGTGCTAATAATGTACTCAGTGCCAGACCGCCGCCTGCAGAATCACCCGCTATTGTGATGTCTTCTGGTTTTATACCCTGTTTAAGCAGATCATGATAAGCGGCCAGGCAATCTTCCAGCCCCCCAGGGAATGGTATCTCAGGCGCCAGTGAGTAGTGAACGATCAGTGCTTTTGTGTGGGCAGCGCGACAGATTCTGGCAACAAAGGCCTTATGCTGAACGGCTGTTCTCATGATGAATGCGCCGCCTGGGAAATACAGAATGACCTTACGTGGACGCTTGCCACTAATTTGTACCCACTCGCCTTCATAATCGGCATTACTGACCGGGTGGGCTTGAATGTCTTCTGGTAATCCTTTTTCCTGTTGCTCGGCGAATGCGCCTGTCATGGCACGTATTGATTTGACGCTGCCAAAGCTCATTAAAGGCTTCATTACAGCCTTGGTAAAGGTGT
>JAUVQU010000241.1 GCA_030597965.1 Cellvibrionaceae bacterium | reverse complement strand
GCTTGATGGCGCTTCGTGAAACGACTCGGTTTTAATGTTTAGGATAAACAATTCTTTAATTTACTTATTTTGGGATAAAACGATTGTTTTTTGGTGGTATTACGCGGGCTTATTGTTAAGTCATCCTAATATTTCTTAATTGTTAGGATGATGTTGATTATTTTTCTCTCGTCTTTATAGTGTGACCTTAATTATTAATTTTAATCTAGCGGGCAATAAGAACATTGCCTCAATCTGCCAACGAGTGAGATGAGCATGCAGCCATCAAGCAATAATTTTAGCGACCATTCGCAAATATTGACGCGCGCCTCCCAGATACATGTGTCTTTGTTGTGCGCGCTGCTGCGACTGCCTGGAGCAGAATAATTATCTTATTTCGACCCTTTTTATCGTCGCAATCTTCTTATTAGTAGATGTCTGCGGCAAACCCAATTAATAGCAGTCTCACTGTTAAGCAGTGAATTAAGGAACTTATCATGAGCAAAGACTCATTAATTATTTTTGATACGACATTGCGCGATGGCGAGCAAAGCCCTGGTGCATCCATGACCCGTGACGAGAAAGTCCGTATCGCCAAAATGCTGGAAAAAATGGGTGTAGATGTAATTGAGGCTGGTTTTGCAATTGCCAGTCCCGGTGATTTTGAATCGGTGAAGGCTGTGGCTGAAACCGTAAAGGATTCAACCATCTGTAGCTTGGCTCGTGCCATGGAAGTGGACATTACCCGCGCCGGTGAAGCCTTAAAAAATGCAAACTCAGGTCGCATCCATACGTTTATTGCCACATCTCCGATCCACATGAAGTACAAGCTACAGTTACCACCAGAACAGGTGATTGAGCATGCAGTACGCGCCGTGAAATACGCCCGTAATTTTACTGATAATGTGGAATTCTCCTGCGAGGATGCCAGTCGTTCAGAGTTTGAATTCCTGTGCCGAATTATCGAAGCCACTATTGATGCCGGTGCCAGCACGATTAACTTACCGGATACGGTCGGTTATGGTGAGCCGGAAGAATACGGTCGCCAGTTTTCGAGTTTGATCCAAACGATTCCAAACAGCGACAAGGCGATCTTTTCCACTCACTGCCATAACGATTTGGGTTTGGCTGTGGCCAACTCTCTGTCTGCAGTGATGCACGGAGCACGTCAGATCGAATGTACGATCAATGGCTTGGGTGAGCGCGCGGGTAATGCCTCACTGGAAGAGGTGGTAATGGCTATTCGCACCCGTAAGGATGTGTACCCTGTTGAGACAGATATTGATACGAAACACATTGTGCCTACCTCCCGTCTAGTAGCCAGTGTTACGGGCTTCCCGGTACAGCCTAACAAGGCCATTGTCGGCGCTAATGCCTTTGCTCATGAATCCGGTATTCATCAGGATGGCGTATTAAAGCATCGTGAAACCTACGAAATTATGCGTGCCGAGGATGTGGGGTGGAATACCAATAAGTTGGTGTTGGGTAAACATTCGGGTCGTGCCGCTGTTAAAGCGCGCTTTAAAGATCTGGGTATCAGCTTCGAATCTGATGAGCAGTTTAAAGTGGTGTTCGGTGCCTTTAAGGACTTGGCCGATAAGAAGCATGAGATCTTCGATGAGGATTTACAGTCTTTGGTGTCCAGTAATACCAGCAGTAATTACTCGGAGATTTATACCTTCGAGTCGATGGAGGCAACCTGTAAAACGGGTGATAAGCCCAAGGTTTCCATCGTTATACAAAAGGATGGCGAGGAGGTTACTGCCGCGTCAGAAGGCAGTGGTCCAGTAGATGCGACTTTTAAGGCGATTGAGCAGATAGCTAAAAGCCAGGCAGATCTGGAGCTTTACTCGGTCAATGCGATTACGGCGGGTACTGAGTCGCAGGGCGATGTTACTGTGCGCCTGGCGCGTGGCGGTAATATTGTGAATGGCGTCGGTGCGGATACCGATATTGTTGCTGCTTCGGCAAAGGCTTATTTACACGCGTTGAATCTGTTAGAGTCGGGAAGTAAGGCTCACCCACAACATACTGGGGTTTAATTAAACTTCCGATGTGCTTGAGCGAGCCCTTATGGGCTCGTTTTTGTTTAATACTAAGGCTTGGGTTTAACTAATCATGGTGAATGAAAAGCAACGCATGCAATACCTCGGTGCCCTTGGTATCGATAGCTTTATGCCGCGTTTTATTTTGCCAAACGCACCAGAGTCTCAACTGTGTGCGGTTTCAGTTTTATCGGAATCTGCGAGTGAGGGTCAGGTGGTATCAACGCAGGCTTCTGAGTCGCACATTCTTAAGCAGAACACACCCGAACAACCTCTATCACCGGCTGCAGTCGCCCCAGCCGTTGAGCAGCCAGTTCCTGCACAAACTGTTGTAGAGGCGGGTGTTTCACCGGATGAATTGCTTGGACAGCTCACCGATGTGAAGGAGTTTGTGGCCAAGGCTGCTAAAAAGAAGTCTAAAGCCGTTGAAGTCCCCCGTTTCTCGCTCAGCCTGTGGCAGTTAGAAGATCAATTGTTGGTGGTTGATAGTCGTCAGCCCCAGCAGGCACTCCCTACAGAGAACTTGCTGCAAAATATCCTGTTAGCATTGGGTTACGCACAGCAACCGTTACCTCAAGCCCATGTGGTGCGCTGGCCTATTATTGAAAATCGTTTTGAAGCACAGGGTGTGTCGGAGGCTCGAGAAACCTTGGCGGCCTTATTAACCGCACGCTTGGAGATTCAGCCAGCTAAATACGTTTTATTGATGGGGGCTGAAGCCTGCCATTATTTATTGCCGGCAGAACAGCTGGCTGAAACGCAAGATGAATCACTGATCAACCTACAGGGCAAGGCCCTAACAGTGAATCACATTATTGAGGGGCAAACGATGATTGTGACGCCAAGTCTGACCGATATGTTGCGAGACACCTCATTAAAAGCGATTACCTGGCAAGCGATCCAGCCGCTGCGTCGTTAACTCCTCATGACTATCGATGTTTTATCACATAAAAATACTCCACTGCATATTCGCACGCTCACCAGTGACGATGCAGAACAGGTTCTTGCTCTGGAGTCTCAGGCGCACAGCCACCCCTGGAATGCGGCGCGAGTAGATACTGCGATAGAAAAGTATCGAAGTTATGCCGTGCTCAATGACGATGGCTTAGTCGGTTTTGCCTTTATTCTCTCTGTCGCAGGTGAAGCTGAGTTATTGGATTTTGTGGTGGATCCAAAACAACAAGGTCAGGGCATTGGAGCAGTCTTCCTCGACTGGTTGATTCATCATTTATCGATAAGCCACGAACGTTTCTTTTTGGAAGTCAGAGAAAGTAATGCTCCCGCTATTGCTGTTTATGAAAACGCAGGCTTCTGTGAGGTGGGTGTTCGTCCTGATTATTATCCGTCCAAGAAGGGCCGGGAAGATGCGTTGATTATGGCGATGGAATTGAT
>JAUVQU010000137.1 GCA_030597965.1 Cellvibrionaceae bacterium | reverse complement strand
TTGAAGGCTTGCGCCAGGTGGCGGCTCTGCCGGACCCCTGCGGTGAAATTACTGGCATGAGCCAGCGCCCTAGCGGTATTCAGGTGGGCAAGATGCGTGTGCCTTTGGGTGTGATCGGTATTATTTATGAGTCTCGTCCTAATGTGACGATTGACGCGGCGAGCCTGTGTTTAAAGTCTGGCAACGCCACGATTTTGCGCGGCGGCTCCGAAGCGATTAACTCGAACCAGGCCATTGCGGTCTGTGTACGGAAGGGCTTGGCGGCTGTGGGGTTGCCTGAAACCGTTGTGCAGGTGATCGAAATGACCGACCGTGCTGCGGTGGGTGAGTTGATTACTATGAGCAAGTATGTGGATGTGATTGTGCCGCGCGGAGGTAAGGGGTTGATTGAGCGTATCAGTCGCGATGCGCGCGTGTCGGTGATTAAGCATCTGGACGGTATTTGTCACGTGTACATTGATGATCAGGCCGATTTGGATAAGGCATTTGATGTCGCCTTGAATTCCAAGACTCACCGTTACGGTGTGTGTAATGCCATGGAAACCTTGCTGGTACATGCGGGTGTGGCCGATCAGATTTTACCTCGTCTGGCGAAAGCTTATGATGAGGAAGGTGTGGAATTGCGTGTTTGTGAGCAGGCCATGGCTGTGCTTGCGGGTCTGAATATTAAGTTACACCCTGCATTGGAAGAGGACTGGGCGACTGAGCATTTGGCGCCGATTCTATCTATCCGTATTGTGGCGGATATGGATGCGGCCATGGAGCATATTGCCGAGTACAGTTCGCAGCATACCGAGTCAATTATCACTGAAAACTTCACTCGAGCTCGCCGCTTTATGGTGGAAGTCGATTCCAGTTCTGTGATGATCAACGCGTCTACCCGTTTTGCCGATGGTTTTGAATATGGCCTGGGTGCCGAGATTGGTATTTCCACGGACAAGATTCACGCCCGTGGCCCGGTAGGACTGGAAGGTTTAACGTCTCAAAAGTGGATTGTGGTGGGCGATGGACACATTCGCCAGTAGCGTGAGGGCTAGGCATTTAGGGGTGAGAATCCAGTGAAAACCATCGGCCTGTTTGGCGGCACGTTTGATCCAGTGCATATGGGGCATCTCCGCATGGCGCTGGAGTTTAAAGAGAAGCTGCAGTTCGATGAAATGCATTTGCTGCCGTGCCATTTGCCTCCGTTAAAAGAAGCTCCAGCTCGAACCAGTGCGCAGCGTTTGGTAATGGTTGAATTAGCCATTGCAGATTATCCGCAGTTACAGGTGGATGCCCGCGAGTTAAATCGCCCAAAGGCATCCTATACTTTGGACACTTTGCAGGAGATCCGTGCGGAGCAGGGTGACGATGTCTCTCTCTGTTGGTGTGTGGGGATGGATTCACTGAACACCATCAATCTGTGGTACCACTGGCGCGAGCTACTGGATTATGCGCACCTGGTGGTAGCCGCTCGCCCGGGTTGGACATTGCCCATAGAGGGTGAAGTGGCTGAGTGGCTGAAGAGCCATCGGCTGTCAGCGGATAAACTCAGCCTGCAGCCGCAGGGTGGTGTGGTGATAGAAACACTCAGTTTGGTGGATGTTTCATCAACGGCGCTCAGGGAAGCATTGGCTTCTTCGGAACAATTAACCGATGGTTTGAGTGAGCAGCTGCCCACCGCCGTCTATGATTATATCGAGCAACACGGTTTGTACCGTGATAGTTCAGTTAAGGTGCCCTGAATAGCACTCTTTAATAGGAAAGGTTTTAAAACATATGTCTACAGATATAAACCAGATTATTCTTGAAGCGTTGGATGATTTAAAAGCTCAAGATGTACTTACTCTTGATGTGACTGAGCTGACGGATGTGGCCGATACATTGATTATTGCCAGCGGTACATCCAATCGTCATGTGAAGTCTATTGCACAAAACGCTGTCGATGAAGCCAAAAAGCGGGGTATGCCTGCTATGGGCGTCGAAGGTTTGGATTCTGGTGAGTGGGTCTTGGCTGATTTTGGTGACACTATTCTGCATGTTATGTTGCCCGCTACCCGCAGCTTTTATGATTTGGAAAAACTGTGGAGTATTACTCCGGCCGGTCGAGAAGATAGCTAAAGGCCCGCCAGAAATGTATTTTTCACGCGATATAGTGACGTCAGTTCGTGGCATCTGCTTTGGCCGTTCTGTACTGGCTTTCAGGGCCCCTACTTTTGGTGTTCTCACACGACAACTACTATTTCTAGAAGCACCTTAGGGTGGGGGTGTTGTTATGCGCTTCAAGTTAATTGCTGTCGGCACCAAAATGCCCGCCTGGGTTGAAACTGGTTTTAATGAGTACGCCAAGCGCCTGCCCCGTGATTTCTCCCTGGAAGTTGTCGAATTGCCTCTTGGCCCTAGGGGCAAGAATGCTTCCATTGCTAAAGCCATCGCTAAAGAAGGTGAGCAGATGATGGCGGCAATCCCTAAGGGTGATAAAGTGATTGCTCTGGATGTGCAGGGCAAGCCGTGGAGCACTGAGAAGTTGGCCAGTAATCTGGCCGACTGGAGTATGGAGTACAGCAATTACAGTTTGCTGGTGGGTGGCCCTGATGGTTTGGCGCCGGAGTGTTTGGCTCGCGCCGATGCTAAGTGGTCGATGTCGGCGTTGACGCTACCCCATCCATTGGTTCGTATCGTCTTGGCTGAGCAGTTGTATCGAGCATGGAGCATCCTTAATAATCACCCCTACCATAAATAAACCGTCATCCGCTTGGCTTGTTTCGACTGAGGCAACATGATTACATGGCGGGCTAATAAAACGTGCACTTAGCAATACGTATTGTATTGATGTACGGAGCCGTACTGCTAAGTATTACTACAGAGTTTTCATGCCTGATTCACATCACCTAAAAGATCATTATAAAGACGCGAGAATTTTTAATTTCCGTCTGCTGATGGCAGTAATTATCATTTTTATTCTGGTGGGTGTTTTGCTCGGCCGTTTCTACCAGCTGCAGGTCATCAAGCATCAGGATTTTGTTACCCAGTCAGATAAGAATCGAGTGCAGGTACAGCCTATAGCGCCTACCCGAGGTCTTATTTATGACCGTAAGGGTGTGCTAATAGCGGATAATCGCCCCAGTTATACCCTGAGTTTGATCAAAGAATATTTGGGTGATATTGATGAAACCCTGGCGGTACTCGGTGGACTGGTTGAGTTGCGTGACCGCGACATTGAAGGTTATCACAAGCGTCAAAAGCAGCGCCGTCGCCCTTTTCAGGCTGTGCCACTCAAATACCGTCTCACAGAAGTAGATATTGCTCGTATCGCGGTGAATGAATATCGCCTGCCAGGTGTTGAGGTTGAGGCGCAGTTGGTGCGTGACTACCCATTTGGTGATTTGTTGGCGCACAGTGTAGGTTACGTAGGCCGTATTAATGAGCGAGAGTTAGAGGGTTTTGATGAGGATCAATACCGCCGTTACCGAGGCACCCACACCATTGGCAAAATTGGTTTGGAGCGCCAGTACGAAGGGCGCTTACTGGGTGAGGTGGGTTACGAACACGTGGAGACTAATGCCCGGGGTCGCGTATTACGGGTGTTAGAGCGTATTGATCCGCAACCGGGTGAAGACCTTCGATTGTATTTGGATATTGAATTACAAGCAGCAGCAGTTGCAGCAATGGATGGTCGCCGTGGCTCCGTGGTGGCGCTGGATGTGAAAACTGGTGGAGTTCTGGTGATGGTCAGTACCCCCAGTTATGACCCAAATTTATTTGTGACGGGTATCAGCTATAAAGATTACGATGCGCTGAATGGTTCTTTAGATTTGCCCTTGTTTAACCGAGCGATACAAGGCCAATATCCGCCGGGTTCTACGGTTAAGCCAATGTTGGGCTTAGGCGGTTTGCATGCCGGGGTGGTAAATACGCAATCGAGCGTGCTTGATCCCGGCTATTTCCAGCTAAAAGGCGAAGAGCGGAAATACCGAGATTGGAAGCGCAAGGGGCACGCCCATCGTGTGCAGTTGCATCAGGCGATTGTCCAGTCTTGCGATACTTATTTTTATGAATTGGCCTACAAGACAGGCATTGATCGAATGCATGAGTTCGGCAGTCACTTTGGTTTGGGCGTGCGCACGGGTGTTGATATTCCGAGTGAGCGTACCGGTATTTGGCCTTCCCGTGAATGGAAGAGGCGTGCGCGAGGTTTGGCTTGGTATCCGGGTGATACTATCAATGTGGGTATTGGTCAGGGTGCTGTGTTAACAACGCCTCTGCAATTAGCGACTATGTCAGCGACCTTGGCTTCACGTGGTGAGCTAATTAAGCCAAAATTTGTGCGCAATGTCGGCCCCGAAGAGGACGCACGTGAAGAAGATAACGAAGACTTAAATGAAACCCAAGGTCTTAAAGTAAGTGAGCGTCACTGGGATTCTGTTTACAAGGCAATGGAGGATGTCGTTCATTCCCCAAGGGGTACGGCTCAATCTATCAATCGTGGTCTGACCTACCGTATGGCGGGTAAAACAGGTACTGCGCAGGTGGTTGGTATTGCTCAGGGTGAGGAATATGACTCCGAAGCCTTAAAAGAACGCCAGCGTGATCATGCATTGTTTGTCGCTTTTGCGCCCGTGGATGATCCTAAGATCGCCATTGCGGTGATTGTGGAAAATGGTGAGAAGAGTTCATCTGCAGCTAAGGTGGCGCGTAAAGTGGTGGATGTTTATATGCTGGATCAGTCTGATGAGGATGCTCCACTATGAGCCGCGCGGGAGATTTTAAGCGTCGCATGCCAGAGGCGAGTAGTCATCTGCGCCGTCCCGTGAGTTTATCCCAGCGTTTACACATGGATTTGCCCTTGTTGTTGGGGCTGTTCCTTGTCACCGCTTACGGCTTATTTGTACTCTACAGTGCCAGCGGACAGGACTGGCATTATGTGAAGCGCCAGGCGATTTTCTTCTGCATTGCCTATGGCGCGATGTTTGTTGCCGCTCAAATTCGTCTTAATACTTATCGGTACTGGGCCCCCTGGTTCTATGCGATGGGTGTCGGTTTACTGGTGCTGGTGATTTTCTTTGGTGTGGGGGCAAAGGGCGCGCAGCGCTGGTTGAGCCTTGGTGGTTTTCGATTCCAGCCTGCAGAGGTGTTAAAGCTGGCTATGCCACTCATGGTTGCCGCTTATCTGAGCCAGCGTATTTTGCCGCCGAATTTTAAGCATGTCTTTGTTACCTTGGTGCTTGTCAGCATTCCAACCCTATTGATTATGAAGCAACCGGATCTGGGCACGTCTATTTTAGTGGCGACTTCCGGTTTGTTGGCGCTGTTTTTTGCTGGTCTGCGTTGGCGTTATATTTTTGGTGCTGTGGGGTTACTTTTGGCCAGTGTCTGGCCGATTTGGAATTTCGTGCTACACACTTATCAGCAGCAGCGAATTTTGACACTGTTTAACCCTGAGGCTGATAAACTCGGTTCTGGCTGGAATATCATCCAGTCGAAAACGGCGATTGGTTCCGGAGGGCTAGAGGGCAAGGGTTGGTTAAATGGTACCCAGTCACAGCTTAACTTCTTGCCTGAAAGCCACACAGATTTTATCATCGCCGTACTGGCCGAAGAGCATGGTTTATTGGGTGTGCTCTATTTGTTTGCTATTTATGCGCTCATTATTGGCCGCGGTTTATGGTTAGCCTTCAACGCTCAGGATACTTTTGGCCGATTGTTGGCTGGCAGCATTGTCTTTACGTTCTTTATCTATGTGTTTGTAAATGTGGGCATGGTTAGCGGATTGTTACCGGTAGTCGGGGTACCATTGCCACTGGTGAGTCATGGCGGCACCTCGATTGTGACACTGATGGCGGGTTTTGGCATCGTTATGGCCATTGGTACAAAAAAGAAATGAGTGGGGTGACCTCTCGTTTGTCGTGTGATTTTTATAGCGTAATAATTTTATTATTACGCTGAGTTATTTTCGAAGTTTATTGTCATAGGGATGACAATAAAAAAGTTACCTATTTAGGAGGTCGAGTTGTTCTTTCAAATCAAACAACAAAAAGTTAAGCGTCTATTGGTGGAGGGCGTGTTATTAAGCGTGCCTTTGCGAGGAATCTTGTTGATCATGAGTGCTGTATTTTTATCTGGCGCCCATGCAGATTACAGCCAGCATCCGCTAGCCATTCAGCTGATTGATGAAATGGTGGCTGAGGAAGGCTTTGAGCGGGAAGATTTAGTGAGTTTGTTTGCTCAGGTGGAGAAAAAACAATCCATCATTGATGCCATGTCGCGCCCGGCTGAAAAAACACTGACATGGGCCGAGTACAGCAAAATATTTCTCACAGATTCCCGCGTGTCTAAAGGTGTCGATTTTTGGTTGAAGAATCAAGAGACTTTAGAGCGTGCGGAGAAAGAGTATGGAGTCCCTGCTCAGGTAGTGGTTGCCATTATCGGGGTTGAAACCCGCTACGGTAGCAATAAAGGCAGCTATCGTGTGATGGA
>JAUVQU010000239.1 GCA_030597965.1 Cellvibrionaceae bacterium | reverse complement strand
GCAGGGGATTGAGGTATCAGAGAAAAAGTTATCCGATCCAAGCCCGCTGGTTCGTCGTGCGGCCATAATCTCCTTGTCCGGGGTGCCTGCCGATATGCGTTGGCAGCTGTTATCTCCTATGCTGGATGATACCCATAAAAGCGTTCGCTTTGAGCTTGCAATACAGTTGGCAGACGTTGCTGGTTTGGTGCCGGAGTCTGTGTCGGTGCGTACTGCCTACCAGAAACTCATGGATGAGTATCGTCAGACGCTGATTTATTCCCAGGATAGCCCCGCGGGTCAAATGGGCCTGGCACAATTGGCTCTGTACAGTGGTGATACTCAAGAAGCTCTGAGGCACTACAAGCAGGCGTTAAAAATTGCGCCGGGGTATGTTCCTGCTTTGCTGAACCTGGCAGACCTGAACCGTCAGTTAGGGCAAGAAGCTGAAGCTAAGAATCTGTTGAATAGAGCTTTAATCGTTGCGCCGGAAAGTGCCGATGCTCAACACAGTTATGGCTTGATGCTGGTGCGTTCACGCCAATATGGTTTTGCTTTGCCTTATCTGAAGTCGGCCTTTGAGTTGGAGAGCGCGCGGCCAAGGTACGCCTATGTTTATGCGGTAGCTCTGGAAAATCAGCAGCAACTAAAGGCGGCTATAGACGTACTGAAAAGGGCCAACGAGCGCTGGCCTAATCAGACGGATTTGATGCTGACGCTGGTGCGTTATTTAGAGCAGGATAATCAGATCAATGAAGCTTATCGTTATTTATCCGATCTTTCCCGAATCGCGCCGGGTTCACCGCAGGTACAGCAGCTGTTCCAGCGCTTACAGTCGCGTTAGAGCGTGTTGTAAACAATACCTACCCAGGTGTCAGGTTTCAAAAAACCATTGCCCCAAATGGCGTCGAATTCCAGCGTGGGTTTGCGAGCAATGACCTGTTCCGTAGTTAAGTCCCGATTTTTAAAGCCCGACAGCCTCTTATAAACGGTCACCAGCATATCCCGCGTCTGGATCAAGTTGGCTTTAACGCTGAGTGGTCCATGACCGGGGATAATGCGTGTTTCATCGTCAATGCGACCCAGTAGTTTATCGAGCTGTTCAATGACACCCAGCAGAGAGCCGCCACTGGACGCGTCTATGAAAGGGTACATGCCGGAGAAATACAGATCGCCTGCGTGCAGGACATTCTCTTTTTCAAAAAATACGGCGGAGTCGCCATCGGTATGAGCGGAGGGGCCAAAATGTTCAACGGTGATTTCTTCTCCATTCCAGTGCAGGGAGAGGTTTTCTTTAAAGGTGATGACGGGCAGAGCGACCGGCTCGGCGGGTGGAATTTTCGCCTCAAAAGCGGGGATCACTCCCCCGGTTAGCAGCCTGTCGCGCACTTTATTCTGGGCAATAATAATAGCTTTCTCTTTGCCCAGCGGCTCATTGCCCCCAACATGATCAAAATGCCAGTGGGTATTAATGACAAAGTTAACAGGACGCGAATCAATAGCTCTGATGGCTTCACGCATGGGTTGATAGACGTCATTGTAGTCATCATCAACCAGTAACAAGCCGTCTTCACCAACGGATAGCGCAATATTGCCGCCTTTGCCCTGCAGCATATAAAGGCTGTCGGAAAGCGGAATGGTGTTGAAGGTAACAGCATCAGTAACAGCGCCGGTATCAGTAATAACACCAGCACCGGCATCAGTATCGGCACCCGTATCAACATCGGCTAATACGTATGAGGCGGAACTCAGTGTGGTTATGCAGGTAATAAGGGCTATGCGCTTAAAAAGTGACTTCATGTTGATCGCTCTACTTTTGTGAAGAGGTTAATCGCTTTTATAGATTACAGACGTAAAATCCACTGATCGCGGAGCGTCGGTGGGGGGTAAGCCTAACCCTGATTATGAGTGTAACCCCGAACAGTATCAATGCTCGTATTATCAATACTGCTAGCGAAATATCCATCAGATCAGAATGTTCTCTCAGCCAGAACTGACCTTTTAAATACCTCTGATACTCCTTCGCACAAACTGAGATATTGAAATCTCAGGATTTACATCAACCATCAAGTGAAGGTGGCATTGATCAACTTCCCGCTCCAATATTTGGAGCTCAGATTTAGACTCAATGTTGACCAACAACTTACGCAACCATCGCGGTACGTTCAGTCCTTGATATCCGTTCGGGCTCCACGGATCAACGCGCCGCCCTGGATGATGCCTTTGGTGAGATGGGCCCGTTTGTGGCAGCCTGCTAACAAGTATTGTAGCAATCTGCTACAATAGGGGCAGGTAATAATTTTGGGAAAAAATCATGGCTAAAGCTGCATCACCTATCAGGCTCCAACACTCACTAATGGTCGCAGCAAGAAATTCTGGCCAAATAGAGCATCGTAGCGCCACCGAGCAAGTGGAGTATTGGGCTGATTTAGGTCGTAAAATCTCAAAAGTTATGAGGGCGGTAGATCTGATCCGCATCCAGGCTGGCCTAGCGAAAATCACGCTAGAAGAAATTACGCCAGCACCAGTTGATTCCAAATCAGTCTTTAGTCGTTTGGACTCTCTACGGGATTCCGGCGAGCTTACAGACTCTATTTCGTCTGCTTGCGTTCGCTATCAAGCTTCAAGTTCACAACTAGGCTTGCTTGATCAAGTTCACGAAGATGGCCGCGTACTGACGGGTAGCTTTGTTGGTGGAGAATTTAAGATTGGCTAAACAGTTATGGATGATTGTTGGTGGTAACGGCTCCGGGAAGAGTACTTTTTACTCAAAGGCTTTGAAGCCCATGGGGGTGCCTTTTATTAACGCGGACAATATCGCCCGTGAAGTTTTTGGCAAAGACGCTGAGTTAAAAGGTTATGAGGCCGCTGGGCTGGCAACAACAATACGCGAAGAAGCTTTATTGGAAGGTAAGACTTTTTGCTTTGAAACCGTATTTTCTCACCACTCCAAGGTCGACTTCATAGGCAAGGCGAAAGCTTTAGGTTATGAGGTGATAATGGTTGTCCTCCACGTTGAGTCCACGGAGTTAAATCAAGCGCGGGTAGCACAGAGGGTATCCGAGGGCGGGCATAGTGTGCCCACTCAAAAGATCATTGATCGTATACCTAGAGCATTGGCCAACATAAAGAAGGCCATTCCTTTGTGTGATGAGGTACACCTGCTTGACAACTCAAGCATTGAGGCGCCTTTGCTAACAGTTGCAACGATTGACCAAGGTATAGCAACTATTCACGCCTCCCCCTTGCCGGATTGGGCTGCAAGCCTGCTACAAACCTCCAAATACAAACGCTAAAATTATAGATGTATACGTCGGTGCTGTTTGAGCCGGTGCTACGTAAGTGGGTACTAGCAGGCCAGTGGCGAGTTGGGTGGGTGCCTGTGTGGTATGGACTCTTCGGGACAAAAAATCAGAGGCAATAAAAAAGGCTATCTGCGTGAGCAAATAGCCTTCTACCAATGAGGAGTTGTTCAACGAGAAATCCCTATTTCCTTTGAACTT
>JAUVQU010000034.1 GCA_030597965.1 Cellvibrionaceae bacterium | reverse complement strand
TTATTCAGAGGTCTCTGCGTTGGCGATGGCCCTGAGTCCATCCATATCCAAAATGGTGATGTCCTTTTTGTCGACAGAAAGTAGATCATTTTTCTGGAAGCGACTGAGTACACGGCTTACGGTTTCAATAGTAAGGCCCAGGTAGTTGCCTATATCAGACCGGGACATGGGCAGGCGGAAATCCGTTGCTGATAAATGACGGCGATGATTGCGGGTAGAAATACTCAGCAGTAGGGCAGCAACGCGTTCGTCGGCGCTGTTTTTACTGAGCATTGTGATCAGTTTTTGGTCGCTCGTAATCTCGCGACTCATTAATTGGAAAAAATGGCGCTGCAGCGTGGGAATTTTTAGGCTTAATTCCTCAAGGTTGCTGAACGGTATTTCACAAACGGCCGCCGTTTCAAGGGCAATAGCACTGTTGGTGTGATTGTCTTCTGCTAAGCCATCAAGGCCCACAATTTCACCCGGCAGGTAAAAGCCCGTGACCTGCTCTTGGCCATCGTTGGTGATGTTGATGGCTTTGATGGTACCAGAGCGTACGGCAAATACAGATTGAAACGGATCGCCGGAGCGATAGAGATAATCACCTTTTTGCAGGGGACGTCCACGCTGAATGATTTCATTCACACGATCAATATCTTCTATATGCATACTGATGGGCAGGCAGATAGAGTTTAATCGGCAGTCACCGCAGGATACATGGGTATTCTGGTGACAGCGTGGCATCTCGTTTGAGCTTTGAATCGTATCTTTCATAGACATAAAGTATAGGTCATAGGGCCGATTTTACGGTTAATATGCGTGCCGGCATTCTCCTACAGCATTAAAGGCGCGTAAAGAAGAAATCCATGCTTTTATTAAGGTTTGTTCGTCGGCGTAATACTTAAAAGATTATTCGATGGAACGATATGCAGTAAATATCGCTTAGTCCATCGTTTGCCCGTAATCCATAGAGCCTGTTGTTGTTCATCCCAAGCGAGACCATTGAGAACATTTTCTCGCTGGTCTGCAGTGTGTTCGTGAGCGATTTTGGAAAGGTCGATATAGCCCTGAATGGCACCACTTTCAGGATCAATGGCAACAATGACGGTGGT
The DNA here is from genome assembly GCA_030597965.1 of Cellvibrionaceae bacterium. Lineage (GTDB taxonomy): Bacteria > Pseudomonadota > Gammaproteobacteria > Pseudomonadales > Cellvibrionaceae > JAUVQU01. The sequence goes on along the minus strand of JAUVQU010000034.1, from coordinate 14,520 downwards.
TAACCATATATTTGCCCAGATAAAGCCTGCACCATAACTTAAAGCATTGAGGTGGTTTACGGGCTCATTGTTCGCGGTGACGTTGATACTACCCACTTTATTGAAATTGGGTGCATCGTGCCAACTGAGTTGATTGGTGCCATTACTCATAATCAATTGATCACTTATGGTAGTTAAGCCCCAGCCTTGTCCTTGGTAAAAAAACTTTCTTTCTGTTTCTAATGTTTTAGCGTTCAGCCGAATACCGAATTGTCGCTGCCAGGATAATAGATAGAGTTGGTCACCAAGCTGGGCAATACCTTCGGCAAATACATGCTTGGGGAGTGAATATTCAGCTTCTAAGCTGTTATCGGAAATACGGTAGCGGCGCACGAAGGATCGATTGTACAGCCCGCTGCTTTCAATAAAGCTGTCACCATCAATAATCAGTCCCTGAGTAAACAAAATAGAGTCGTGGTCTGCCTGTTTTAGCACCCTATATTCCCAGTTTGGGACTTGGCTAAGATTAATCTTGGGTAGCTGCACGGCTGATGCCTGACTTGCCAGTACCAAGACGCTAATAGCGCCTACCCAAAAAAATAAGTTAGCAAGGGAGGGCCGGTTATAAATGGATGGATGAATGCACATGGGGCTACTTTACTCGATGTGTGGCGGGCATTAAATTTTATTGCGAATTAACCCTCGAATAATAAAGCGGGCGGGATGAAGTGCGATTTGTAAGCCTCTTGAGCAAGGCGGTGCTTCGGCGCTGATTTGCGCCGCTAATATTTCGGCACAGAGGGGTGTATAAGTGAGCCCGCGTGAACCGTGGCCAATGTTGAGATACAGGTTTGGCCAGTTTGGACCGGGGCGGGGGATGCTGGATTTTGCGTTCTTTCGCAGTAGTGCAAAATCCTCGGTATAGGCATCAAAATTTGGAGCAGCACCTACTATGGGTAGGTAATCAGGCGTTGTGCAGCGCAAGGCTGCGCGGCCTGCTAATGGTGCTTCATTAGAGGTCTTTAGGGTATCAGCCATGACTGGGAAGTGTTTTTGTAATCGAGAAAAGTTTTCCTGCTGTTCGGCTGAGGTGATGACCGTTGTTTTATCCTTAAGGTTAAAGCTCGCCCCTAAACAATGCTGATCCGAATCGTCCGCAGGCGCAATATAACCATCGGCGCAGAGTACGACTTTAAGTTGGCGACTGGCTGACGTTACATCGGCATAAGTCACCTGCCCGCGAATGGGTTTAACTGGTAAATACGCGGTTTGTTCAAACTGTTGAGCATGGTTGGCACAGGCAATAACTACCGCTGGGAAGGTTTCAGGGGCCTGTTTTTGGCCTGCAAGATGTAATTGCCAGTGATTATCTTTATGTTTTATGGCCTCTATTCGGCAGTCAGTGCGCAAGGTGATGCTGGTGTGGTCCAGCAGTTGACGGCAAAGGGCCTTGGGGTTCAGCCAGCCAGAGCCGGCAAACCATAAACCACCAGCCAATTGTTCTATTCCACTGAGCGCGGTGGCCTCTTCTCTGTTGATTTTTTGCACTACAGATTGTTCCGGATAACGCTCTTTGTAGCTGTCAAACAGACGTTGGTGTTGTTCTTCTGCTTTGTTGGTGTAGCTTAATTGCAGGACGCCACATTGTTGTCCGAGTTGCGGTTTGTCACTATTAAGCCAGTACTTTTTATAATGCCGCTGGGCAAATTGCAGGGCGTCTGAATTAAAGTCGGATAAGGTCTCAGGTTTGTGCGATAGCTTGGCGTAAAGGATTCCCTGTGGATTACCAGAAGCCTCGTCGGCTACCGCAGTATGTTGTTCAAATACCGTTACCTGCCAACCTCGGTTGGCGAGTGATCGTGCCGTATGGCAGCCGGCTAGACCTGCGCCAATGATGGCGATCTTCCTTTTACTTGTCGTCGGTGAGGAAACATACCAGGGCGCAGAATAAGGGGCATTGTAGGTATGTTCATCAAAATCAGAAGTGGGTGTGGGTTGATATGGGTCGGTTAAATCAGCGCGTATTAATTCGCGCTTCTTACCAAAACCCGGCTTTTTCTCTGCGGTAAAGCCATTATTTTGCCAGTTGTCACTGATCAGTCGTGTTGAGGCAAATGTGGAGGCGGTGGCATTTTTGCGGCTGAGTTTATGGATCAGGCCAAACAGTTCGGGTGCCCACATGTCGGGGTTTTTAGCGGGACTGAAACCATCCAAATACCAGGCATCCACGCCCCATTGTGGTTGATCGAAGGCGGGGTGGTCACTGGCAAGTAGCTTTTTTAAGCCTTCAGTTGCTTCATCAATAATCAATGTGAGGCTGATATCATCAAAGTGTAAGTGGTGAAAGCCCGATGAGCAGAGGCTGGGGTATTGCTCAATAAGTGGTTCGCTATAAGCGGCTAATTCAGGCCATAAGGACAGCGAACGTTTTAGATCACTCAGTTGCAGTGGGTGCATCTCAATGGATATGAGTTTCAATCGCGCGTCAGGTTGAATTTTTCCCGTTTGCTTGAGATTTTGCCATTGTTGCCAGGTCGTTAGAAAGTTTAAACCCGTGCCAAAACCAGTTTCGGCAATCACAAATTCTTGATGTTCTTTTAGATGTGCCCAGCGTTCGATGAGTTTATTTTGCTTAATAAAAACATAGCGGCTTTCTTCCAGCCCATCGAGGCGGGAAAAATAAAAATCACCAAAGGGTTTGGCGATGGGTAGGCCGTCCTTGTCCCACTCAATATCAGCGTGTTGTGTTGTGGGTGATGAGAGTTTTTTAGTGGCCATGACGATCTAGTTCAGTGTGAAGTGTTGTTGGAGCTGATCACACCACTGGGCAATACGCTCATCTGATAGATCGAATTGGATGTCATCATCCAGCGCTAACCCCACAAATAGAGAGTCATCATCGGTTAAGGCTTTGGATTCTTCAAATGTATAACCTTCGTTAGGCCATTGACCAATAATTGTAGCGCCCAATTTAACCAGCTTATTGTGCAGATAGCCCATGGAGTCGAGGAACCACTCGGGGTAGCCTTCTTGATCGCCTTGTCCGTAGAGTGCGACAGTTTTACCAGCAAAATCGATCTCATCAATTTCGTGCCAAATTTCTTCCCAGTCTTCCTGTAGCTCCCCATAATCCCACGTGGGTATGCCAAAGATAATCTGTGAGTAGAGTTGAGCCGTGATGATAGGCTCATCGGCGATATTGAATACGTCCACTTGAGCTTCGCCCAGCCGTTGCTGAATTTTCTCGGCACTCATCTCTGTATAGCATGTAGAGCTACCGTAAAAGAGGGCAATAGGGGCGCGGGACATAGTAGGATTCACAGTCTGGAGTTTTAAGGCTTAGTGGACGTGTATTGTAGCCTTGGGAGCTATCTATCTAAAGGGCTGTGTATCAAAAGTACGTTAGTGGATTACCAGAGAGTATTTGTCTGTTATATCGTTAACGGAGAGATAACATAACAATCGAAGTTATTATGGAAGTTGGTGACAGCCGTAGCTATCTATCGCGGTATGCTATCGCGGCATGGACGGCAAGCAATATATATTCGATGTTGAACTTCACGATCTTGGTGGTTTGGCCGGAAAGGGTACCCATACTCGTGCCATCGTAAAAACTGAGCGGTTGATAGACGGTGCTAATAGTCGAGTGGAGTAGTTTAGTTTCACTTATATGAGTTGGAAAGCGTGGCGTTTTAATCTGTTCGAAAATAACATAGCGGTTATTCTATAGATGCGTTCTACTGGCTTGAAGTGCTTCAAAGTAGACGCTTGAATATTCGAACTACACCGGCTAAAAATAAACCGTAGAGCCGTTTTGTTTTTGGAGGACTTTTCTAATTTAAATCCGTAAAATTTCTCATATACGCTGAGTAGCATTACTATTTCAGGGCGGTAGAAATGAGCAAGAAAGATACCACAGAACAGCAGATAACTGATGGCTCGACTTATAGCTACGACTGTATATCTACAGTATTAGACAGCCTTGATGCGCTTGTTTATGTGACCGATATGGACACCTATGAGGTGATCTACTTAAATAAGTTTGGCCTTGAGGCGTGGGGAAGTCCTGAAGGTAAACGTTGCTATCAGTTACTGCAAATCAATCAAAACAGTCCTTGTGACTTTTGCAGTAATGATAAGCTCCTGGATGAAAACGGTGTGCCCACTGGTGTTTATATTTGGGAGTTTAAAAATACGGTCAATCAGCGCTGGTATCAATGTCGCGATCAAGCCATACATTGGATTGATGGCCGTGTGGTGCGGATTGAAATTGCCATCGATATTACCGATCGGAAAAAAATGGAAGCTGAGCTGAAGGCTGCAAAATTAGCCGCTGAGAAACTGGCTGATATCGACCCATTAACAGGCTGTTTGAACCGAAGAGCCTTTTTCAATCGAGCCGGAAACCTTGTGGTTTTGGCTAAACGCCAGCAAACCCCACTAAATCTTGTGATGATGGACCTGGACCGGTTCAAAGACATCAATGACCACTACGGTCATGAGGCGGGAGATATCGTGTTGAGCAATGTGGTTGAGCTTGTCCTCGGTACTATTGACGAGACAGATATATTTGCCCGGTTTGGAGGGGAAGAGTTTATTTTTCTTCTGCCGAACACTGATCAGAAAGAATCTATACAGCAAATGGAGCGCTTACGGGTAAGGCTATCTGAATTAATGATTCCAGTTGAAAATCACACAATTAATCTGACCGCCAGCTTTGGCTTATGTTCTTTTGGGCCGCAATCCGATCTTGATGATGTGATTCGCCTTGCGGATGAAGCCCTGTATAAAGCGAAAGAGGCTGGTCGTAACCGTTTGGAGGTTGCTGGAGCTGCGGGACCCCAGAACTTTCCGTTGTTGGGGTGAAAATAGTTCTTTCTGGCTGAGTCGCCGAATAGTATTTACTTGTTTCAAGGCTATTAAATATCCGCTGTTGGCCGAAAGTCTCTTAAGCGGCAAACCTTTTACGCAAAAAAGGGTGAAGGAATATTAATTTGCATTTATCAATACTGCTGGGCCTCCTCGTATTGGCCGTAATTATTTTGGGTGTCCTAAAATACAGGAAAATAACCCGCCGTAATCGCCTTTTTCAAGCTCCGCTTTTCCCAGAGCAAATTGCAATTCTTGAGCGTAATGTGCCCTTATATACTCGCTTACCCAAAGAACTGTCTGAAACACTACAAGGGTGTATTAATTTTTTTCTTGATGAAAAAGTATTCGTCGGTTGTGACGATCTTGTAATTACTGATGAGGTCCGGCTTGTAATAGCCGCTAATGCCTGCATCTTAGTCGTCAATAGAGATAAAAAGTACTTTCCCGGATTCGAAACCATTCTGGTTTATCCAAGTACCTACGTAGCTAAAGAGGTTAGGTATGACGGTTTGGTGGAGTTGCATGAGAGCAGCGCGCGAGCAGGTGAATCCTGGTATCGAGGCCCGATTGTACTGTCCTTGACAGATGTGATGCGGGGGTCAAATATTCAGCGAGATGGTCATAATGTGGTCTTGCACGAGTTTGCCCACAAGCTGGATGAAGAAAACGGCATCATGGATGGCCTGCCGATTCTCCGCGATATCTCCGACTATAAAGAATGGGCCGAGGTTTTAACGCATGAATACGATGAGTTTCTCAAGCGTGTCCAAAGAGGTAAGAATAAGATTATTGATGAGTACGGAGCTGTATCTGCGCCTGAGTTTTTTGCTGTTGCCACCGAAACTTTTTTTGAGAAATCCAAAAAAATGAAAAAGGCACTTCCAGAGCTTTATCAGCAATTACAAACATTTTATGGCCTTGACCCTGCTGATTGGTAATTTGGTGGATATTTTTTTGAAATATTCGCTTTGAAATAAGCTGGGTCAGATGACACTTTAATTTTTAGAAAGTATTACCTTATTCACTGATTACAATTTGTTGATTGAGCTCACAGCGCTTTAAAATTTTTTACTCTGCCCCCGGAAAATCTAACTGCCTCAACACTTCAAACGCAATCACCGCCACGGAGTTGGATAAATTCATGCTGCGGCTGTTGGCTTGCATGGGTATGCGTACAGTTTTTTCTGGCTCTAAACTGTCGAGAATATCCTGCGGTAGGCCTCTGGTTTCCGGGCCAAAAACAACATAATCGCCGGGTTTAAATTCGGTATCCACGTGGCGTGTTTTACCTCTGGTGGTGATAGCGTAAAGATTTTCTGGTTGGGTAGTTTTTAAAAAATCGTCCCAATTCTTGTGCACCTGCATATCTTTCCATTCACCGTAATCTAACCCTGCGCGGCGCAGACGTTTGTCATCCAGTTCAAACCCTACGGGCTCAATCAAATGCAGCTGTGCGCCCATGTTGGCGCTGAGCCGAATGATATTGCCCGTGTTGGGCGGTATTTCTGGTTCAAATAGAACGATATTAAGTAATGAGTTCATGAGGTGGGGGTAGGCACTTCTGTTTCTTGCAGTTCAATATCAACACCAAGTTCATCGGCTATTTCATCCAGTTGTTCTGATACTGAGTCCATATCAATGTGAGTAGGCACGCTGATTAAGCCCTGCGCATGAAACATAGGCTCGCCGGACCAAGGCATACTGCCGCAAGTGGTATCCAGTTCTTCCAGGTTGATGTGGTGGGATGAGAAGGCCTGTGCCAACTCTTTTACGATACCTGGGCGATCATTACCCATTAAACTGAATTGGTATTGCTTGATATTGGCAGCAGCGTCGGTGTTAGTGTCGGTGACAACAGCCGAAGTGACTTGAATGCCTTGTTGCTCTAGCTGAGCAAGTGCGGATTCTAAAATGGCCAGTTGAGCATCGGATATGTTGACTTGAAGGATGCCCGCGAACTTCCCCGCCAGGTTGGTCATGGAGCTTTCTAACCAGTTGCCACCGTTTTCGGAAATGGTGCTGGCCAGAGCTTCAACTACACCAGGTTTGTCATCGCTTAAGATGCTGAGTACAAGTGTGCGGTTCATGATCTATTCCTTTATTCAGGGAATTATTGTTTGTTGTTGGATGTCGACAGTATAGGGTGTGTTGGTTGTGTCTCAAAGTGCTGTCAGCAGTATGTCGATGGATTTTAGTGGAGTAATCAAATGACTGTACGACTAGTGAATATTTTAGCGGTGCCATTGTGTGGATTGCTGCTTTTGCAGGCGTGTTCTCAAGTGAAGCCGGAGATCAGCTCTGCGTTAGAAACTGCAATTAAGAGTAGTTTACGGACAGAGTCTTATTCGCAGCGCGATGTGTACAGACATCCTGCGGAAACCTTGTTGTTTTTTGATGTGCAGCCGAATCATCATGTGGTGGAAATTTGGCCAGGCGGTGGCTGGTATACCGAGATTCTGGCTCCTTACCTCAATGAGCGGGGCCAGTTTTACGCGGCGCATTTTCCTGAGAATTCTCCGGTCGTGTACTTTAGCCGAGGGCGTGATCGCTTTTTGGATAAATTAACGAGTAGCCCTGAATTGTATGAGCGGGTGCATGTTGCTGAATTTCACCCTCCTTCAAGTGTGGTAATGGCGAAGCCAGGGTCTATTGACCGAGTATTAACATTTCGAAATGTTCATAATTGGTTAAAGGCGGGCTATGCAGAAGCAGCGTTTAAAGAATTTTACAGTGTTTTGAAACCGGGCGGTGTGCTGGGTGTGGTGGAGCATAGAGCGCCAGCGGGCAGGTCTGTTAAAGACATGATCAAAAGCGGCTATATGACTGAGGCTAAGGTTGTTGCGTTGGCGAAATCTGCAGGCTTTGTGCTGGAGGCTTCCAGTGGTATTAATGCTAATGTGAAAGATACCACCGAGCATCCTGCCGGTGTTTGGAGCTTGCCGCCGACCTTGCGTTTAGGTGAACAAGACAGAGAAGAATATTTGGCAACTGGTGAGAGTGATCGAATGACGTTGAAGTTTGTTAAGCCTTAATAATAGGATTTTATTTTTCTCCCTGCTGTAGGCCTTCGCTCCAAGGTGAATTTCAGTAAAGCAGCAAGAGAGAGCACTCTGGGGTGTGCAAACGAAAGTTTTATGTCCAATTAGGTGTTTAGTGTCATGCATCCCTTTAACCACACCACAGGAGCCAAGCAATGGCACTTCCAGGTAAAGTAAGAATTATCGAAGTCAGCCCCCGTGACGGCCTGCAAAATGAAAAGCAGCCGATTACAACGGCGGTAAAAATCGAATTGATCGAAAAGCTCGCCGACGCCGGCGTCAGTTATATTGAGTCCGGTAGTTTTGTGAATCCAAAATGGGTGCCACAAATGGCCGGCAGTGACGAAGTATTCCAGCAGGTTGCGCGTAAAGAGGGTGTCACCTACGCTGCACTAACACCTAATATACAGGGCTACCAAAGAGCGATTGAGTCCGGCGCAACCGAAGTGGCTATTTTTGCTGCGGCCTCAGAAGCCTTCAGTCAAAAAAATATTAACTGCTCAGTAGTCGAGAGTATTGAGCGTTTTGCACCCATTATGGCCGCAGCCGCCAGCGACCATGTGAAAGTTCGCGGTTACGTTTCCTGTGTGGTTGGCTGTCCGTACGAGGGGGATGTCGCGCCTCAAAAAGTAGCCGATGTGGCTCGCCAATTATTTGAAATGGGTTGTTATGAAATCTCACTGTGCGACACAACGGGTGTTGGTAATCCTGTATCCGTCAGCGCCATGTTAGAGGCAACCCTGCAACACATTCCCGCTTCAAAGCTGGCTGTTCACCTGCACGATACCTATGGACAGGCTCTGGCAAATATTTACGCTTCGCTGCAACTGGGTATTGCCACCATAGACAGTTCAGTGGCTGGTTTAGGTGGCTGCCCTTACGCTAAGGGTGCATCGGGTAACGCGGCCACTGAAGATGTTATCTACATGCTTAATGGCTTGGGGATAGAGCATGGCATTGATCTGAATAAACTGATTGAGACGGGTAATTTTATCAGTCAGAAATTAGGTAAAGACAGTGGCTCAAAGGTTGCCCGCGCCAAGGGTCTCTGAATGTCCCGTCCTGAATACCCTGAGGCCATTCCTTCCTCTGCACCATGCTTTCGGCTAAGGAGATAAATGCTGTTATACCTCCCAGTTGGTCATTATGAGTTGTGATTTTTCGGTATTATCTTTTTAAAATAAACAATTACAATCTTTAGTCATAGAAGACGCTAACCTCCCAACGGAAACAAAACATGATCAAATCTAAAGCTGCAGTAGCCTGGGGTCCCGGTCAACCACTGACCATCGAAGAAATTGATGTTATGCCGCCGCAGGCTGGTGAGGTACGCCTGCGTATTCTGGCAAGCGGCGTTTGCCACACAGATGCCTTTACCTTGTCTGGCGATGATCCAGAGGGAATTTTCCCCTGCGTGCTGGGTCATGAGGGCGGTGGTATTGTCGAATCCATCGGTGAAGGTGTCACCAGTGTAAAGGTGGGAGATCATGTTATTCCGCTTTACACCCCTGAGTGTGGCAAGTGTAAGTTTTGTTTATCCGGAAAAACGAACCTGTGCCAGAAGATTCGTGAAACCCAGGGTAAGGGCTTGATGCCCGATGGTACGACCCGTTTTTCTAAAAATGGCCAGCCAATTTATCACTACATGGGCTGTTCCACTTTCTCTGAATACACAGTTTTACCCGAGATCTCTTTGGCTAAGGTGAGTAAAGATGCGCCCTTGGAAGAGGTCTGTCTGCTGGGATGTGGCGTTACCACCGGCATGGGTGCTGTGATGAATACAGCCAAAGTACAAGAGGGCGATACGGTTGCCATCTTTGGCATTGGCGGTATTGGTCTGGCTGCGATCATCGGTGCAACCATGGCAAAAGCGAGCCGTATTATTGCGATCGATATCAATGAGTCAAAGTTTGATCTGGCGAAGAAGTTAGGGGCTACTGAGTGCATTAATCCTGATAATTACGATAAGCCAATTCAGGACGTTATTGTTGACCTGACCGATGGGGGTGTGGATTACTCATTTGAATGTATTGGCAATGTGAATGTCATGCGCTCTGCGCTTGAGTGCTGTCATAAAGGTTGGGGTGAGTCGGTGATTATTGGTGTTGCCGGTGCGGGCCAGGAAATCAGTACGCGTCCATTTCAGTTGGTCACTGGCCGGGTATGGCGAGGTACCGCCTTTGGTGGTGTTAAGGGGCGTACTGAATTGCCTGGAATCGTTGAGCGTTACATGGCTGGCGAATTTAAGTTGGACGATTTTATTACCCATACGATGGGCCTTGATGAAATCAATGACGCGTTCGACTTGATGCATGAAGGCAAAAGTATTCGTACTGTTATTCATTTTGATCGATAGGCAGAAGCTATTCGCCAGCAGGGCTGGCCCCTACAATGATAAGGCGGTCTGGGTTTTTGTGGGAGCTTGCCCTGCAAGCGAATTTCTGTGCAGCAGAAAAAGGATCCCACTTAACCGAACAGTAATAATAGGAAAACGTTTACCATGAACGCCGTAAACATCAGTAGCAATAAGAGCTTCGGGGGTTGGAATAAGCAATACAGCCATTTCTCCGAGGTGTTGGGTTGCCAAATGCGTTTTGCAATTTACTTGCCCCCGCAGACCTCAACCGGTGAAAAGGTGCCGGTTTTGTATTGGTTGTCGGGTCTGACCTGCACCGATGAAAATTTTATGCATAAAGCCGGAGCTCAGCGGGTGGCAGCTGAGTTGGGTATTGCTATTGTGGCGCCTGACACCAGCCCCAGAGGCGAGGAAATACCAGATGACGCTGAAGCGGCCTATGATTTTGGTTTAGGGGCGGGTTTTTATGTGAACGCCACGCAAGCGCCTTGGAGCAAACACTATCAGATGTATGACTATGTGGTGAAAGAGTTACCCGAACTGGTCGAGTCTCTATTCTCTGTCAGTAGTCGGCGAGCCATCAGTGGTCACTCTATGGGAGGGCATGGGGCTTTGGTTGTGGCTTTAAAAAATGCTGAGCGTTATGCATCTGTGTCGGCATTCAGTCCCATCAGTAATCCTGTCAATTGCCCCTGGGGGCAAAAAGCATTGAGGAATTACCTGGGTGATGATCGACAGAATTGGGCGCAGTACGATGCCAGTGAGCTGATGAAGGCGAGTGTTTCAGACTTGCCTGAGCCAGTGCCTAGATTGGTGCCTGCATTGGTAGATCAGGGCGGGGCCGATGACTTTATGGTTGAACAGCTCAAGCCAGAAGCTTTAGAAGAAGCGGCTAACGTGAGTGGTTATCCGCTTGAGTTGCGACGGCAGGACGGCTATGACCATAGCTACTTTTTTATCGCTAGTTTTATTGAGGATCACCTGCGATTCCATGCTGCAAATTTGAAGTAGTATTGGCGAAAGCTTTTATCTTCGATTATTCAGTGCACCGGTTTATTTTAGACCTGTACTGCTTTTCAGCGATCAAGCAGAGTAAACTATAAACCTTTAATGTCGATATTTTATTCATGTCAAAACGTTTCAATTCATTACCTATCCAGCAGGTATTACCTGATTTGATTGCCGCATTAGATTGTGGTGATGAAGTTGTGTTGGAAGCGCCCCCCGGAGCGGGTAAAACTACCTGTGTACCACTTGAGTTGCTCAATCAGCCTTGGCTGAATGATGAAGGGCTGCATGATGAAAAGTCAGGCGGCCAAAAAATACTGATGCTTGAGCCGCGTCGTTTGGCCGCGCGCGCCGCCGACGAGCGTATGGCACAAATGTTGGGTGAAAAGGTGGGGGCAACCGTAGGCTACCGTGTGCGGCTGGATAGTAAGGTCAGCGCCCAGACCCGTATTGAAGTGGTTACCGAGGGTATCCTGACAAGAATGTTGCAGGATGATCCTTCCCTGGAAGGCATTGGCTTGCTGATATTTGATGAATTCCACGAGCGCAGTCTGGACGGTGATCTGGGTCTGGCATTGACGCTACAGGGTCGGCAGCTGTTTGGTGACCTGCGTGAATCGCCGTTAAAAATTCTAGTCATGTCCGCAACGCTGGACGGTGCCAATATCAGCCAGTTGTTGAATAATGCCCCCGTTATTAGCAGTGACGGGCGTATGTTTCCCGTACAAACCATTTACGGTGAAGCTTATAAATACGGTGAGCGCATTGTGGATCGTGTGGTTACAACCGTGAAGCGGGCACTGGCAGAGCAGGAGGGCAGTTTACTGGTGTTCTTGCCGGGACAGGGTGAAATAAGACGTGCCCATGCTCAGTTGAGTGAGTGGTTCGTACAGCAGCCTAATGGCGACATTTTACTGTCGCCATTGTTCGGTGATCTTAGCTTGCAGGAGCAGCGTAAAGCCATTGAACCGTGTCCTTCAGGCAAGCGTAAAATAGTATTGGCGACGAACATAGCAGAAACATCACTCACCATTGATGGGGTTCGTGTCGTGATTGATGGCGGTCTAAGCCGTCAGCCCGCTTTTGATCCTAATACCGGCATGACCCGCTTGAGTACCCAGCGTATATCCAAAGCCTCTTCCACACAGCGTAGAGGCCGGGCAGGGCGATTGGAGCCGGGGGTGTGTTATCGGTTATGGAGTGAGAGTCAGCAGCAGGAGTTGGCAGCCTTCACTGCGCCGGAGATTCAACACGCCGATCTGGCGCCGCTGGCATTGCAGTTATTGCAGTGGGGTGTGAGTGTCCCACAGGAGTTGGATTGGCTGGATACACCGGCTGCAGCGCCTTATCAGCAAGCACTGGATCTTTTGCAGCAGTTGGGTGCTGTGACATTCGATAAGGGTTCTTGCCGCTGGTCATTGACGGAACATGGTCAGGCCATGGCCGCTGTACCGACGCACCCACGTCTGGCACATATGATGTTATTGGGCCAGCGTAATGGTTTAGCCGACGAAGCTTGCGAGCTGGCTGCATTATTAGGTGAGCGGGATTTCCTTTACAGCTCTGGTGCTGATCTGCATTTTAGGTTGGAACTGATTCGCGGTGAGCGTCGAGCCGAGCGATCACAAACGGCTGTGATTCAAAGGATCAAGCAGCAGCAGAGGCAATTTCTGCGCAGTCTGCCTAAACACCACTTGCCTAAACATAATGCTCAATTAAGTGCAGTAGCTAATCCTCAGTCGTATGACTGGACCGGGCTGTTGTTGGCCTGGGCCTATCCCGATCGTATTGCAGGGCAGCGTTCCTCCGGCAGTGCCAGTTATCTTTTAAGTAATGGCCGTGCCGCTGCCTTGAGGGAAGGTGACTCGTTGAGCAAGCACCGCTGGCTAGCGATTGCCAACCTGGGTGGCATTAAAGGTAAAAGTCAGGATCTGGTTTTTCTGGCGGCGCCGATAAAAGCCGAGCTGATTGAGGAGTATTTATCAGGAGTCATCGAAGAAAAAGTCATTGTCGAGTGGGATGAACAAGCGCAAAAACTACTGGCCGAACAGCAACGCTGTATTGGCCAACTAACCTTAAGTCGCAAACGCTTGGAGTCTGTATCAGCGGAGCAAAGAGCTGAAGCTTTACTGGGGTTGGTTCGCAAACGTGGACTGGATCTGCTGAAGTGGAGCAAAGACACTCAACAGTGGCGCAATCGTATTGAGCTGCTGCGAGGCATGGATGAAAAGACTGATTGGCCAGATGTTAGTGATCAGGGTTTATTGAATTCGCTGGAAAAATGGCTGCTGCCGTATCTGGATAAAGTCACCACGCTGAAGCACTTTAAGCAGTTGGATACGGAGGCCATGCTGGCCCTGCTATTGCCCTGGCCACTGCCTAGAGAGTTGAATGAACAGGCACCGCTAAGAATCAAAGTGCCTTCCGGTTCCAATGTACAAATTGACTATAGTCAGAGTCCACCGGTACTCGCTGTTAAACTGCAGGAAATGTTCGGCTGTGAACACACGCCCAGTGTTGCCGGGGGACGAGTGAAATTACTGATTCATTTATTATCACCTGCACAAAAACCACTGCAAATTACGCAGGATTTATCCGGCTTCTGGCGTGGTTCCTATCAGGATGTTAAAAAAGAAATGAAGGGCAGATACCCCAAGCATCCGTGGCCAGATGATCCGTTGGTGGCGTTGGCGACGAAGAGAGTCAAGAATAGACGTTAATTCATGTGTAAAAGCTTAACTTTTAATAGAGTTACTTAACTATTACAGGTTAGGAGTGTTCGGCTTGAGATAAGTGAGGTTAAGTTGTGGGAGAAAAGATTGTTTTAGTTGTTGTTATGGCGATCATTATTGTCGCTCATGTTAGGCTCTATCACTGGGTTAAATTCAAGATGGATGAAGGTGTGGTTGTTAATGCATTGAAAGAATTATTCGAAGCAGGTGAGTATGATTTTCTTAGTATTGACGCGATTGCGTCGAGTGCTGATATGGCCCTTGATCGTGTTTGCTTGGTTTGTACTAAAAGCAAGAAAATACAGGGCCATACTTCAGAAGACTATTTGTGGCGACTGGGCTGATGGCTAAGTTTGGCCTGGAAGTTATACGCCTTTAAATCGCCCGCAAATAACCGCTTTCCTCCAGTTCCTGCAGCAGTAAATGCTGAATAATGGTTTCCTTTGCTGTTCCTGGATTTTCGAGTTTCATGCGCTTTAAAAAGCGATGGGCGTCCTCTTCTCTTGTATCGTGAATAAAGGATTTAATGATCGCG
>JAUVQU010000170.1 GCA_030597965.1 Cellvibrionaceae bacterium | reverse complement strand
CCAGGGATCAAGCTACGCAATTGATCCAGGTAATTTTTCATGTAATCCGTTGCCGCAATAACTGGGCCGTTATGCCCTTCTAATTGCTGAGTAATGTACGGGATACGAGGCTCGGATTCTGGGTTCAACATGTTCCAGCGCTCAACACTCTGACCTTCTCGGGTCAGTTCGTTAACACTGGTCAAACTCCACACATCGGATTCCACACCATAGTCACTGCGCAAAATTTCGGCGGCGGCCTCCACTTCACGCAAGATAGAACCGCAACCCATCAGCTGCACTCGCGGTTTTTTCGCGGTGGTCTTTTTGCCTTCTTTTAGCTTGTACATACCTTTAATAATGCCCTCTTCGACACCAACAGGCATATCTGGATGGCGGTAGTTCTCGTTCATGATGGTGATGTAATAGAAGCAGTTCTCTTGATCTTCGAACATGCGCTTCACACCATCCTGAACAATGACGGCCAACTCGAAACTGTAGGTTGGATCATAGGTACGGCAATTAGGGATGGTGTTCGCCAATATATGACTGTGACCATCCTGATGCTGCAAACCCTCACCGTTCAATGTGGTGCGGCCTGCTGTTCCACCAATCAGGAAACCGCGCGCCTGCATATCACCTGCAGCCCATGCCAAATCGCCAATGCGCTGGAAGCCAAACATGGAGTAATAAACGTAGAAAGGAATCAACGGATAGGCGCTGTTGGTATAGGCCGTCGCAGCAGCTATCCAAGCCGACATAGCACCGGCCTCGTTAATACCCTCCTCCAGAATCTGACCCTTCTTTGACTCTTTGTACCACATGATTTGATCGTGATCGTGGGGGGTGTATTGCTGACCCGCCGAAGAGTAAATACCCAACTGACGGAACATGCCTTCCATACCAAAGGTTCGCGCCTCATCCGGCACGATAGGTACAACACGTGAGCCAACCTCTTTATCTTTCACCAAAGTAGAGAGCAAGCGCACAAAAGCCATGGTGGTGGATATTTCACGCTCCCCACTGCTTTTTAATTGCGACTTAAAGAAATCCAGCTTAGGTGTATTTAATACGGGAGATGTCACTCTGCGACTAGGCACCGGGCCCTTTAATTCTGCCCGACGCTGATTCATGTAAACCATTTCCGGGCTGTCTGGCGCTGGACGATAGTACGGAACATTTTTTAGTTCAGCATCGGAAATAGGAATACCGAAGCGATCACGGAAGCGCTTGAGGCTTTCCATATCCAGCTTTTTAACGGAGTGAGTTTCGTTCTGCGCTTCCGCAGCCTCTCCCATACCGTAACCTTTAACGGTCTGCGCCAAGACAACGGTTGGCTGACCTTTATGCGCTACAGCCTCTGCATAGGCCGCATAGACTTTAAACGGGTCGTGACCGCCGCGGTTAAGATACATAATATCTTCATCGCTGAGATCTTTAACTAATTCCAACAACTCTGGGTACTTACCAAAGAAGTGTTCGCGAGTGTATGCGCCACCGTTGGCTTTATAGTTCTGCAATTCACCATCGCAGACTTCATTCATGCGTTTGACCAACAACCCCGTTGTATCTTTTTCCAGTAATATATCCCAGTGGCGACCCCAAACAACTTTGATAACGTTCCAGCCGGCACCGCGGAATACACCTTCCAGTTCTTGCATAATCTTGCCGTTACCACGCACCGGACCATCCAGACGCTGCAGGTTACAGTTAATAACAAAGATTAAGTTTTCCAGACCTTCACGACCCGCCAGAGAGATGGCACCCAAGGATTCAGGCTCATCACACTCACCGTCCCCCAGGAAAGCCCACACCTTACGATCACCACGCGGCACCTGATCACGAGCCGACATGTAACGCATTACGTGCGCCTGGTAAATTGCCTGTATAGGACCAAGACCCATAGATACAGTTGGGAACTGCCAGTAATCTGGCATTAGCCACGGATGTGGATAGGAAGACAAGCCTTCACCATCGACTTCGCGGCGGAAGTTGTCCAGCTGATCTTCACTTAAGCGACCTTCAAGGTAAGAACGGGCGTACATACCCGGTGCAGAGTGTCCCTGAAAATAAATCAAATCACCCAAGTGATCGCCTTCATTGCCACGGAAGAAATAGTTGAAGCCAATATCGTAGAGGGTTGCGGCCGATGAAAAGGTAGAGATGTGTCCACCTAAGCCATCGTCGTTATCATTAGCACGCATAACCATGGCCAGGGCATTCCAACGAATCAAAGAGCGAATTCGACGCTCCATGAATAAGTCGCCGGGCATACGCTTTTCTGCAGCAGGAGGAATGGTATTGCGATAAGGGGTAGTAATAGCCGCAGGCAATTGCACCCCTGCATCGGTGGCACGATCCGTCAATTGCTTCAACAGGAATGCCGCTCGCCCTTTACCACCGTGCCGAATTACCGAATAGAGCGCGTCTAGCCATTCAGACGTTTCCTGAGAATCAATATCCTCTTGCATGCATATCCCCTTATTGCTTTGTTTGTTCGTGCAACATCTTACGTGCTGACGTGTGCATCTTTTTTATTTATGGTTCGCAAACAACTTTGCCACTATACCTCAACGAGCTAGCCTCTCTCGCAATTTGCGCTTACCAGAGTATAGGTTGAGATCAGGAATATATAGAAAATCCTAAAGAACCCACAAGCACAATGACAGAACCGA
Organism: Cellvibrionaceae bacterium; assembly: GCA_030597965.1. GTDB lineage: Bacteria > Pseudomonadota > Gammaproteobacteria > Pseudomonadales > Cellvibrionaceae > JAUVQU01. Next base: position 2,636 of record JAUVQU010000170.1, on the reverse strand, counting down.
CCATATCGATCACAAAATTTGTAGTATTTTTACATAAAATAAGCTTTCAATCAATCCAAAAAAAACTCAAGAACACTAAACCCTTATAAAATGAACACTTAGCAACATATTTTATGTAGTAAAACTACAAGATATACATTTTCCGACTACATAACTACAAAACGTTCACCAACTCTAGGGGTAACGATAACCTGGCAACTGGTTTATAGCTTCCGCGTGCGAGCCAGAAGCCTCCCCTGCAGCATCTGATGCGCTCAACCAAAGGCCATTTAAGTCACCCAATAATTGGCTGGCAGCCTGCGAGAAGGAAGCATCATCGAAAGCCTCAACCGACTGAATCAACGCCTGTCGATGTTGCTCACCCTCACGGCTATCGATAATTTCATACCAATAGCGCCCCGTCACATCACTCAAGTTTTTGGGTATCTCTTTCAGCCTCGTCAGCAGCGCCTGCTTGTGCTGCTCAAAGTCTTGCAGATCGCCGCGTTCAAGCGTTGCTTTTTGCGCCACCAAAAAATCCAGGATCGCCTGCTTTATTTCACCAACACTGGCCTCTGGTGACTGCACCACAAAGACACTACCGGCCACTGATTTCAACCCCATACTACTCACTGAAACAATGTAACCCAACTGCTTTTCTGTGCGCAGCTCTGTATAAAAGTCAGCACTTAATACTTGGCGTAATAACGAACTGAGCGCTTCATCCTGCACCGAGTCACCCGCCGCCTGTAAATAGAAGGTCACCGCTTTATCCGTATGCGGCACCACCTTATGATGGCTAATACTGACCCCGGTCAGATTTTTCACTTCAGCTTTAACTTGTGATATCGATGACTCGGAGCTTCGCAATTTGGCCTCAACGAGTGCAGCAAGTTTTTCTGCTTCCGCCTCTTCAAAATTCCCCGCCACCAGCATTTTTAACTGCGCACCATTAAACAGGCCTGCCATGAACTCGTTGAATTGAGCGTATTGAACCGGCTCCAGCGCTGCAGCCATTGCCTCTTCGCTCCAATAGGGGCTGTAGAGTATTGTAGGCATCAAGCCAAACAACTGATGATAGGGTGTACGCTGCAGGGAGTTTTTCCAATTTCTTAAAAACTCTTCCTTTAAACGCTCAAAGCGCTCTTGCGTGAAATCGCGCCTCACCATTACCTCTAAAATACGCTGCAACAATAAATCTTGCTGGTCGCTATAACCGGACACAGCAATATCAAAACCGCGACTGTTTGCACTCACATCGTAATGAAGTCCCGCAAGAGCCGCAGGGTAGGAAAATTCATTCAATGTGTCCGCCACCAGCGCCGTATAGAGGTGCGCCTGGGCATTACTCGCCACACTCGAGCTCACCAAGGGCGACTGCATACGAATTTTTATGGTTGCTTTAGGCGTACCGAAATCGACATTGTACTGATGCCAAAGCTCCACACCCTCCAGCCCAACTTTCTTTAATGGTGAGGATGATGAACGCTTCAATTTCAGGTTTTCTGGGATAAAAGGGTTTTGCGGGGGCAACCGCAACTGCTCGGCCAACTCATCAGGCAAGTCAGCTACAGGGCTAACTTGATGTAGCGCATAGGGCGTGTCGTAGTAAGGCGACTTTTGATCTGCTTTCACATCTTGAGATACGACAACAACCAACAGATTATCAGGGCGCAGGTAATCTAAAAACCTTTGCACCAATGTCGCATCAAAATCTTTATATAGGTAATCACCTGCAATGATTTCTTGCGGAGCGTAGTTATGCATATTGTTAGCAAGGCTTCTCACTGTGCGTATAGGTTTTGACTGCTCGGCAAAACGAAACGCAATTTCGGAAAGATTAGCCTGCTCTTCAAAACGCCACGCCTCTATACCTTGCTGATTTATTTTTTCAATCATGGCAAACACAGCCGCGATCACTTGTTGCTGCTCCTGTAAACCCTTTGGCGTCAGCTGAACATTGATAGAAAAGCTACCCTCATGCTTACCCCCAAAGCCACCGCCGGCACTTAACCCCTCAGCCCAGCCCTGCCCCTTCAACAGCGACAGTAAACTACCCTCACCTTCATCCCCCAAGATTGAACCCAGATAACCCAGTGGCTTTTGACGGTAGAAGGCTTCCACCGAAGGAATTGGGAAGATTAAGGTCAAGCGACGCACATCTTTAACAGGCACCACTTCAACTCTTGCCGGCAAAAAATCATCGGGGAATAATGGTTCAGGCTCCACTTCATTCTCTGCGTCACGCAAAGCCACATCATCAAAACGAGAGGCCACCATTTGCCTTAACTCATCTATATTTTCTCGCCCCAAAACCACCAATGTCATGCTATTAGCCGAATAATGACGCTGATAAAAAGCCAGCAAATCATCTCGTACACTGTCATCAGTACGATTCGCCAAGGTGTCCAAACTGCCCACACTGAACTTGGCGAGGGGGTGCTCTGGATTAAATAGCTGCCTCAACACATCCAGTTGGCGACGATAGTCATCTTTAATCTTGGATTGATATTCGGAGTGCACGGCGTTGCTTTCACGGGAGACATACTCACGAGAGAACAAGGGCGCAATAAAGAACTGGGAAAATCGATCGAGCGCTAAATCCAAGTTGGAATAGTCGACATCGAAAAAATAATTGGTGTGGTTATTACTGGTAT
>JAUVQU010000178.1 GCA_030597965.1 Cellvibrionaceae bacterium | reverse complement strand
CTCATACCCGCCACTTTTATGAACCGCAGCGGTAAGTCCGTTGGCGCACTGGCCAACTTCTATAAAATTCCAGTGGAAGCCATTCTGGTCGCGCACGATGAACTGGACATGGAGCCGGGTATAGCCAAACTCAAAATAGGCGGCGGCCACGGCGGCCATAACGGCCTTAGAGACATTATTAGTGCGCTTGCCAACAACAAAGGCTTTGCACGCCTGCGCTTGGGCATTGGGCACCCAGGCAATGCCAAGGATGTCTCCAACTACGTTTTAAAACGAGCCCCCGTAAGCGAACAGAAACTACTCAAGGACGCTATTTACGAATCAACACGGGTATTACCCACTGCGATAAACGGCGAGTGGAACAATGCCATGAAGGCGCTGCACACCAGTAACTAGACCCATGCGAACGCCGCCAAGCGCTAGGTTAGAACGGCGCTCTGTAGTAGAATGCCGCCCTTATTACTTCAGACCAAACCAACAAGCGAATTTAATCATGGGCTTTAATTGCGGCATCGTCGGCTTACCCAACGTAGGCAAATCCACTCTTTTTAACGCACTCACCAAAGCGGGCATTGGCGCAGAGAACTTTCCCTTCTGCACCATTGAGCCCAATGCCGGCGTGGTTGCGGTACCCGACCTCCGCCAGGACAAGCTAGCCGAAATTGTTAAGCCAGAACGTACCATTGCTACCACCATGGAATTTGTCGATATTGCCGGCTTGGTCGCAGGCGCCTCAAAAGGTGAAGGTTTAGGTAACAAGTTTTTGGGGAATATCCGCGAAACCGACGCCATAGCCCACGTCGTGCGCTGCTTCGATGACAGTAACGTCATCCACGTAGAGGGTAAAATTGACCCAACGGCAGATGTTGAAGTCATCAATACGGAGTTGGCACTTGCTGACCTGGAAGCCCTTGAAAAAGCTGTTTTTCGCTTTACCAAGCTAGCAAAAGGGCGAGATCAGGACGCCATCAAGATGAAGGCGCTACTGGAAAAAATTCAACCTCACCTGGACGAAGCCAAACCCCTGCGCTCCTTCGGCCTCAACGAAGATGAACTCAAGCTGATAGCCCCGCTTAATTTCTTAACCCTCAAGCCCACCATGTATATCGCCAATGTCGATGAAGACGGTTTTGAAGACAATCCATATCTAGACACTGTTCATGCTATTGCCGCCGAAGAGAACGCTGTTGTTGTGCCCATCTGCAATAAACTCGAAGCCGAAATATCCGAACTGGACGACGATGAAAAAGCGGAGTTCCTGGAAGACCTTGGCATGGAAGAACCCGGCCTCAACCGCGTAATCCGCGCAGGCTATGATCTACTCAACCTTCACACCTACTTCACCGCAGGCGTCAAAGAAGTAAGAGCCTGGACCATCCCTATCGGTGCCTCCGCCCCACAAGCTGCTGGTGTAATTCACACTGACTTTGAAAAAGGCTTTATCCGTGCTGAAATTGTCGGTTATCAGGATTTTATCGACAATAATGGTGAGCAGGGCGCAAAAGACGCCGGCAAATGGCGCCTGGAAGGTAAGGACTACACAGTAGCGGATGGCGATGTAATCCACTTCCGCTTTAACGTATAAATAAGGCCTGCCAAGAGCCCGTTAGTTTTGGCTATTTTGATGAAATTAACGGGTATATTCTTGGTTTTATTACCATTTCAGTAAAACCCTTTAAGCGCGCTTGACACCAAAACCCAACCCAGTACAATGCGCGCTCGAAACAATGGCTAGGTAGCTCAGCTGGTTAGAGCACAGCACTCATAATGCTGGGGTCGGCGGTTCAAGTCCGCCTCTAGCTACCATATTTCGTAAAGCCCAGAAGATTACTCTTCTGGGCTTTTTTATTCCCTGTCCCGTCCTGAAATTAAAAACCCACAACAAAGTGGGCCTTTAAAAAACAAAACAAACTTTTTACTTATTCCTGTACAGCCTCATCGATCAACGGCTGCAGCTCACCACTCTCATGCATCTCAGTCACAATGTCGCAACCGCCGACCAATTCGCCCTTAACCCATAACTGCGGGAATGTTGGCCAGTTAGCGTAAGCTGGTAGATGCTGACGTACCTCTGGGTTGCTCAGCACATCCACATAGGCAAAACGTTTGCCACAAGCCATTACAGCCTGTGATGTACGGGAGGAAAAACCGCACTGGGGCGCATTTGGCGAGCCCTTCATGTAAAGAATGACATCGTTTTCTTCTACTTGCTTTTTGATTGTTTCAATAATATCCATAACACACCTTCTTAAACTGACAGGCTTACATTAAAAAGCCATAACAAATTTTCAAAGCTAAACCCAGCGTATAACCCAGTTAGCCACTCAAGTATTGGTGGGCATTTTACCCTAGTTCTTAGCTATCCACCATGGATTCGAGCGAGTACTAACCAATGCGCTAAAAACCAGTGGCTGCGTGGCTTTAAGAAGAGATAGAGTGATTGCCAAGAACCCTTAATACTTATAATATGGACGATTCCTTCAGGCAGCTATCGCTGCCTGTTTTGTTTTTAACTGGAAACTATTAAGAACATCCAGAAGCAAGAACGTGAGCGAGACAAAAGCATGACATCCCCTGCAATAATGAACACCTATGGTGAACGGAAGCTAACCCTTGTTAAGGGTGACGGCATCTACCTGTGGGATGATAATGGTCGCCGCTATCTGGATGCCCTCAGCGGTATTGCCGTCTCCGGCCTTGGCCACAACCACCCGAAACTGGTTGCCGCTATTAAACAGCAAGCCGAGACACTGATTCATGTTTCCAATTTGTATAATATTCAGCCACAAGAAGAACTGGCTGAATTATTGTGCGCCCAATCCGGCATGGAAAAAGTCTTCTTTTCTAATTCTGGTGCCGAGGCCAATGAAGCAGCGATTAAAATTGCGCGTAAGTACGGGCATGAAATTGGTATAGATGAGCCTGTCATTATCACCATGAACGGCAGTTTTCACGGACGGACTATGGCTACCTTGTCGGCCACTGGAAACCCGAAAGTAAAAGCCGGCTTTAGCCCTCTGGTCAGTGGTTTTACTCACGTTGACTACAATGATGTTGAAGCCATAGAACAACTCAACGATCCCAATATTGTAGCCATCCTCGTAGAACCGGTTCAAGGTGAAGGCGGCGTGCATGTCCCGGCCGGCGACTACCTTAATCAGCTAAGAACCTTATGTGACAAGAATGGCTGGCTGTTGATGCTGGATGAAATCCAGACGGGCAATGGCAGAACCGGTAAATACTTTGCCTATCAACACAATGACATTCTTCCCGATGTGGTGACCACAGCAAAAGGCTTAGGTAATGGTCTCCCGGTTGGTGCCTGTCTGGCTCAAGGCAAAGCCGGATCAATATTGCAGCCTGGTAATCATGGCTCTACTTATGGCGGCAATCCCCTAGTTTGTAAAGGCGCCACGACCGTTATTAAAACTCTGCTGAATGAGAAGCTGATTGAAAACTGTGACGTCATGGGGCGCTACCTGATAGATCAGTTTAAACAGCGCTTAGAGGGACTTAACAAAGTTGTTGATGTTCGGGGCAAGGGCCTCATGATTGGCATCGAGCTTGACACGGAGTGCCCTGAGCTCGTCGCCAAAGCGTCAGAGAAAGGTTTACTTATCAATGTGGCGGCAGGCAACACTATTCGGTTGCTGCCACCACTCATTATCAATAAAGAACAAGCTGACCAGATCATTGATATCGTTACCCAGCTCGTGAACGAACTATAGAACGGAAGTGCCTTATGGCTGTTAGACACCTATTAACATTAAACGATCTCTCTGCGGACGAACTGCAACAGATTATTGAGCGTGCAATTGAGCTAAAAACTCAACATCGTCAAGGTAGTGCAGGCGAGTCTTTTAAGAATAAAATACTGGGAATGATTTTTGAAAAATCATCCACACGCACTCGCGTTTCTTTTGAAGCCGGTATTGCGCAGCTCGGGGGCTCAGCAATATTTCTTTCTCCCCGTGACACGCAGTTGGGACGGGGAGAGCCTATTGAGGATTCAGCACGCGTGCTATCGCGTATGTGCGACATCATCATGATTCGCACCTTCGGTCACGACATCATTGAGAGGTTTGCAGCCTACTCAAAGGTGCCAGTCATCAACGCCCTGACTGACGACTATCACCCCTGCCAACTGTTGGCCGACATCCAGACTTACACAGAGCACCGCGGCTCACCGAAGGGTAAAACGGTAGCCTGGGTTGGTGATGGTAATAATATGTGTCACTCCTACATTAATGCTGCTGCACTGTGTGACTTTAAATTGAACATCGCCTGCCCCGAAGGTTTTGATCCAAAGCCGGAACTACTGGAGCAACACGCTGATCGTGTAACCATGATGAGAGACCCATCAGAAGCTGTTGCCGGGGCCGACTGGGTGGTGACCGATGTGTGGGCCTCAATGGGCCAGGAAGACGAGCAGAAGGAGCGTGAGAATCAGTTTGCAGGGTTTCAGGTCAACCATGAGTTGATGGCCAATGCCAATTCCGACGCAGTCTTTATGCACTGCCTGCCAGCACATCGTGGCGAAGAGGTCAGTGCTGAGCTTTTAGAAGATGAACAAATTTCAATTGTCTGGGATGAAGCAGAAAATAGACTTCACGCACAAAAAGCTCTGATGGAGTTTTTACTGCAACAAAACTAGTCACAACCCCCTTTAAACACCTCTGAAAACTATTTAGCCAGCAGACTTTTAGCCTACTGGCTTTTTTTCGCCTATAGAAAACCTAATACAGGTTCTTCCACCTCAAAATATTTCCACTGGTATTTCTAAAGACATAAAAAAACCCCTGACCATTGCTGATCAGGGGTTTCGGAATAAAGTTTGACGCCAAGCTGATGCCCTACAGGGATGTAGGATACTGACTGTATGCAGGAGTAATACAGTCTCGAGCCCAGCCACTCGCACAGCGAGCGGCGTTCCGGCGGGTAATGCCAAATTGTCGGCTTTACTGTTTCCGCCTCCACCTAGCTATCACGACAGGGCCGCAGCAGTAATCACTAAATTTCAGACAAAAAAAAGGCCACCCATCTGGGCGGCCTTTTTTAGGAATAAAGTTTGACGATGACCTACTCTCACATGGGGAAACCCCACACTACCATCGGCGATACTGCGTTTCACTTCTGAGT
>JAUVQU010000211.1 GCA_030597965.1 Cellvibrionaceae bacterium | reverse complement strand
GAAGACTTTACAGCGAAGCACGACGAGCCAAAACTCATAGATATCATCCAAAAAGCCTGGCGAAAAATGTCTGCGCAAGGCCATGCCGCCGCGCTCAAACTACCCCTGTCAGAATCTATGCAGGCACTTGTAGACAAGGCCCTCGCATAATTCATCCAATTTTTCGGTGGCTATATTTTAGTCATCTTTTCTCACAATAATTATCAATAAGACTTTTATTATGTGGTTTAAGAACCTGTTGCTTTACCGTTTTACTACCCCTTTCGAACACGACCAGGAAGCACTTGAAGGCCTGCTATCAAACGATGCTTTTATCCCGTGTGGACGTAACGACCAAACTCGCTCCGGCTGGGTTCCACCCATGGGCGATTTAAGTGAGATGCTTACCCACAGTGCCAATGGCTGTTTGATGTTGTGCTTAAGAAAGGAAGACAAGATTCTTCCCGCCAGCGTCATTAAAGAAAAATTGGACGACAAAGTTAAAGAAATAGAAGCGAAGGAAGACCGACAGGTTTATCGCAAAGAAAAAGAATCGATGAAAGACGACATCGTTCATGATTGTCTACCACTGGCATTTACAAAATCGCAGCGTACCTTTGCCTACATTGATGTACAAAATGGCTGGCTATTAGTCGATAGCAGCTCTACGAACCGCGCCGAAGTTTTTTTGAAAAAATTGCGGGATGTACTCGGATCATTACCCGTTGTACCAGCACAAGTAATTGAGTCGCCTGAACTCATCATGTGCCAATGGTTAAAAACCGGACGATTGCCGGAAGGCGTAAGCCTAGGTCAGGAATGTGAACTCAAAGAACTTGGCGAAGACGGCAGTATTCTCCGCTGTAAAAACCAAGAGCTACTCAGCGAAGAAATTGATCGTCACTTAGACAGCGGCAAAAAAGTCTTTAAATTAGCCATTGGCTGGCAGGATAGCCTGCAGCTGGTACTGCAACACGATCTGGCAATTAAACGAATAAAGTTCTCAGAACAACTCATCACTGAAGCCACCGACAGCAGTGACGGTGACAAGGCAGCACAATTTGATGCCGACTTCGCCTTAATGACGTTGACTTTTAAACGCTTTATACCGGAATTAATTAGCTATTTTGGCGGGCAAAAAGCCGAAGCTCAATAAGCCTTCTTCACCTTGGGGCTGGCCCCTACACAGGAACGCAATGGGAAAGACCAGATCATTCTCTGTAGGAGCTCCCTTAAGAGGGCCTACTTTTGGTGCCTTGCACACCCCAGGGTGCCCTCTCTTGTTGCTATGCAACAATTCACCTTGAGCGAACCATTCGCCAGCAGGGCTGGCTCCTACAAAAGAACGTAATGAGAGACGGCGGCCTAGACCGTGCAAGCGAGTCTAATCTGCTTATTTTTTCTTAAGAGAAAGTTTGGGACGCTTAGGCTGGCTGGCGAAAGCTTTTTTCTCTGCCTCGCTTAAGCCAATATTTTTTGCGGGCTCCGCTTTTTGTTGCTTTGCGGCTGCGGCAATGGCGTCCACGCCGCAACGTAATAAACGCACTTGTGACAAACCATCCAGATCGGCGGGGAAGCGGCCGGGGTTTACTCCGCTAGGGTCTTTGGGGTTACCTTCAACTTCCACTCGAAAACCACAGGCATGTGTGGCGGAAGCCGTCTTTAAATCGACAATCCAATCTTCAAAATTCATTGCAGCTATTACCACTTTACTCTAGGAACGTTTGTTTTTTGCATCCTTGACCAAACGGCGACGGGTTTCTTCACGTTGCTGCTCACGGAATAAGTGTTTTCTGCGGCGCTGTGCCTCCAGATCAGAACCAATGTGTTCCTCATTACGCTCTGCCGCCAAGCGAATTTGCTTTTGACGCTCCATAAAACGACCACGCTGCTCTTCTGTCTGCGTATCATAACAACGCGGACAGCTGACACCATCAATGAACTTTTCAGAGCTCTTATCTGCTTTGGTAATAGGCTCACGACAACCATGGCATAGCTCATAATCGCCTGGCTTTAGATCGTGATCGACACTGACGCGACTATCAAAAACAAAACAATCACCTTCCCAAGTTGTCTCTTCTTTTGGCACGTCTTCCAAATATTGGAGAATGCCACCTTTTAAATGATAAACCTCTTCAAAGCCCTGCTGCTTCATGAAGGCTGTAGATTTCTCACAACGGATACCACCCGTACAGAACATGGCCACTTTCTTTTGCTTGGCAGGATCCATATTTTCAGCAACATACTGAGGAAACTCACGAAAGCTCTTCGTTTTAGGATCCACGGCCCCTTTGAAGGTGCCCAACTCAATTTCGTAATCGTTACGGGTATCAATTAACACCACATCGGGATCATTGATCAGGTCGTTCCAGTCCTTAGGCTCTACATAGGTACCGACCACTTGCAGCGGGTCTATACCTTCTACACCTAAAGTCACAATTTCTTTTTTTAGTTTGACCTTCATGCGGTAGAACGGCATTTCATCATCAAAGGATTCTTTGTGAGAGAACGCCGCCAGCTCAGGTATTGCACGCAAATAATCCAACACACTGTCGATGCCTTCACGTGTCCCGGCAATCGTGCCATTAATACCTTCACTCGCCAGTAACAAGGTGCCTTTAACACCATTCGCATTACAGTGGGCCTGTAGTGGCTCACGCAGGGCTTTGTATTCTGATAGCGGTGTAAAGTGGTAAAGGGCAGCAACAACAATCATGATATTCGACTTTCAAACAGTGGGTTTCTCTAGGCGGCGCATTGTAGCGAAATGGCGAAAATTTGCACAGGGTAAACGACCGGCTTTTGATTCAAATCAACCACTAGTGGTCGTGCTTAGAACCACCGAGGCAGTCCGGAGATTGCGGTACCGCAGCCCCCGCCCAATCTTCTGGTGAATAGGTGTGTAAGGCCAGCGCATGCACTTGCTCCGCCAACTCTTCCTTCAGCTCGGCATAGACCATTTGATGGCGCTTCACCTGGCGCAACCCAGCAAAAGCCTCGGAAACTAAAACCACTTTAAAATGGGACTCAGAACCCGGAGGCACATTGTGCATATGGCTCTCATTAACAACCTGAATATGGGATGGATTGAAGGCCTGCTTCAATTTTGACTCAATAGTATTTTGAACAATCATAAAAACATCTCAAAGGGTTAATTCTTGGCGCACATCTTTATCGCACTCAACTGCGCTTTCTAGGATTATACCCCATAGATTTGCTATGATTGCGCACCAATTATTAGCCACTCCAATATGGCTAGCCTCTTACGCAGCAATAATAAGTAGATCGATCCATGCTCAACAAAGACGTCCTCTCACAGCTTTCTCAACTCAAAGCCGACATTCGCTCCGACAAAGACGTACAACAGGGCACCGTACGTGGCACTCAAAGTCGCTTTGGGTTTGTATCTTTGGACGATGGGCGTGAAGCATTTCTACCCCCTGACACCATGGCACGAGTCTTCCCAGGCGATCGTATAGAGGTCAACCTGACGCCTAATGCATCCAACGCCAAAGCATCCCATAACGGAAAATGGGATGCAGAGTTAGATTCGCTGATTGATAGCCCGTTAAAAACGGTCTTTGGACGTTACCTGATCAGAGGTAAAGGGCATTTTGTGGCCGTCGACATGCCACAACTCAATCGCTGGCTGTTCATCCCACCCAAAGTACGGGACAAAGCGGAAGAAGGTGACTATCTGGAATGCCGCATTACACGCCACCCCTTTCAAGACGGTAAAGCGCAGGTACGCATTACTGAAATCATCGGTAAAGACAGCGATGCAGGCATTGAACACAAAGTGACTGTACGCAAATACCGGCTGCCTAATCACTGGAGCGCCAGCATTGATAAACAGCTGGCCGATATCGCCGCTAATCAAAACATCGTTGGGCAACGCGAAGATTTGACAGATCTGGCACTGGTCACTATTGACGCTGCCACCACGCAAGATATGGACGATGCCGTATTCGCCTCTGCCACTGATACAGGCTGGGATCTTACCGTTGCCATTGCCGATCCTAGTGCCACCATCGCCGATGGCTCACCACTGGACATGGCAGCCCTAGAGCGTGCTAATACCGCCTATTTACCCGGCTGCGCAATCACCATGATGCCAAAACCCCTGTCACATGGTTTATTTTCTCTTGTTGCCAATGAGCATCGAGCTGCACTGGTGTGTCGCATGACCATCACCAAAGACGGGGAAATAACCGATCATCGGCTTTGCGAAGCGACCATAGAATCGAAACACAAACTCAGCTACGAACAGGTGGCTGACTTTCTCGAAAACGACAATAAAGACGCGGTACCTGCAGATGT